>CAMWRB010000253.1 GCA_947176545.1 uncultured Porphyromonadaceae bacterium | reverse complement strand
ATTCTATCTTGTAGTAATGCCGGGACACAAACCATTTGTAACCCGCGATTTCACAGCGGCTCTGGGAGTATCAAGGGTTTCGTTTGTTAAACCGGAGCTACTGATGTCCAAACTTGGACTTGAAGTAGGTAGTGCCACTCCTCTCGCCATCGTAGCTGATGGAGATATGAGTATACGCCTTGTCATCGACAGGGACGTTTTACAACGGCCGTCAATGCTGCTGCCCGACGGTACAACGGAATGTTATATGAATATTCCGACCGATGGTTTTATGCAGTCATACCTGCCTCTGACCGGTCATGAAGCCGAGATTGTCGAGATGTAAAAAACGGATTGAGGATAGCGGATATAGCTCCGTCTCCGGTTACATTGCATGCCGTTCCGAAACTATCCATTGCAATATATAAAGCAATCATCAACGCTATCATCTGCTGGTCAAACCCCAATACTGAGGCGAGCAACCCGAGAGAAGCCATAATCGACCCACCCGGAATGCCGGGTGCGGCCACAATGGTTACACCCAACATCGCTGTAAACTGTAGAAATTCAGAGAGCGAATAGGGTTGTCCGTTCATAATAATCAGTGCTAAGGCACACGCTGTAATTTTGAGGGCGGACCCTGACATATGTATAGTCGCGCACAGTGGTACGACAAACCCTGCAACATCTTCTGAAACTCCCATCTTGATAGTCTGACGCAATGTGACCGGGATTGTCGCGGCAGATGACTGAGTGCCTAAAGCAGTCAGATATGCCGGAAGCATGGTCAGCAGCATTTTAAACGGGTTCTTGCGCATGAAGCATGCCGCGATACAATATTGCAAAACCAATATGAATATATGCAGACAAAAGATTATTGCAATAATCTTAATGAAGGTTGTAAGGATGACCCCGACCTGTCCCTCGACGGTCATAACTACAAAAATTGAAAATATATAGAAAGGCAGCAGGGGGATTATGACACCGCGTATTGCCATCTGTACAATATCCCTCAACTCACAGAAAAAATTTTTAAGGGTCGTACCCTTCATAAATGCGATACCCAATCCGAACAGAAAGGATAATACCAGCGCGGACATCACCGGCATAATGGCAGGAATATCCATAGTAAAATAGGGGGCAAGGTGTGATTCATCCTCCACACTCACCAAACCCGGTTCTCCGGAAATCAAGGAAGGAAAGGTCATCACTCCGGTGAAATATGATAACATCCCGGCAAAGAATGTGAAGAAATAAGCCAACACTGCAGTAGCAACGAGCAACTTACCGGCTCTGACACCTACATCCGCAATAGCCGGGACTACAAATCCTATTATAATCAGGGGAATCATAAATCCCAGAAATTGTGAAAAGATGCCATTGAAAGTTGAAGCCAAACGGCCGAACCATTCGGGTGCAAACATCCCGACTCCAATGCCGACGGCAATTCCTATCAGTATCTGCCAAATAAGGTTAAGTTTGAAGTGTCTCATGGTGGTTGGTTAGGAAATAAGATGAGTACATCATCTGAATTTGATGGTCGTACCCAAGACATATATTTTTAAGCCGGTGAAAAAACCTGACTCCGACAATAATCAAAAACAAAATTAGCTAAAATAAAATATTATCACTCATCCTGATGTGTATTTTTAATAATATTTTCTATTTTTGTGTATAGAAATATATCGTAAAAATGAAGCACTATAATATTGCAGTAGCCGGCAGCGGATACGTAGGATTGAGCCTTGCATCCCTTTTAGCGCAGCACAATCATGTGACAGCTATAGATATAATCCCCGAGAAGGTTGAGCTCATCAACAGTCACCGCTCACCCATACAGGATGATTATATAGAAAGATACCTGACAGAAGTGGAGCTGGACCTTAAAGCCACGACCGACGGCCGGAGTGCATATGCAGATGCAGATATAGTCATTATTGCGACACCGACCAACTATGATTCGGAGAAGAACTACTTTGATACATCTCATGTAGAGGAAGTCATTGATTCTGTACTGAGTGTAAATCCTGAGGCGGTCATGGTCATCAAGAGCACGGTACCTGTAGGATTCAGCCGCAGAATGTATGTCAAATATCACAAGCTTGGTGTCAAGCGTCTCAATCTCCTCTTTTCACCGGAATTCTTGCGTGAGAGTAAAGCCCTTTACGATAATCTGTATCCGTCAAGGATAATTGTCGGCATACCAAAGATAATCCGTGAAGATGAATACGGAGAGGAAAATCAGGCTATCACCGCCCTCGCGGACATACCTTATCTTGAAAAACAGGCTCACATCTTCGTTAGTCTGCTTGCGCAGGGTGCAAAGGCCGAGGACATTCCGACTCTCTTCATGGGAATGAAAGAAGCTGAGGCGGTCAAACTGTTTGCGAATACATATCTTGCTCTACGCGTCAGCTATTTCAACGAGCTTGACACATACGCCGAGGTAAAGGGTCTTGATGCCGGTGCTATTATCGAAGGGATTGGACTCGACCCTCGAATAGGGATGCATTATAACAATCCCT
>CAMWRB010000252.1 GCA_947176545.1 uncultured Porphyromonadaceae bacterium | reverse complement strand
TCTTAAGGGTTTCATCATAAGTTTGCATTACCTCTTCACGGCTCTTGGAACCGGCTTCGGCACCATTCTCGTAAGCATCCCAATCGAAATCTGCGATAGGGGTTTGAATTTTTGATTCAGACATTAAAAAAGTTAATAATTAAGTTAATATTCTCTATTCTTGCACTATGTGTGATGCGCAAGACGCTGCAAAATTAATAACAAATTTTTATTGCACAAACATTTATACAAAAAATCGACGTCATAAACGTCGATTTTTATATGTTTTTTACACTTGGATATTGAATATCTTCAATTCAGGCTGTCCTAAATCGTAATTTTATCTTTTACTGTACCGTATCGGAGACTCCGTAACCAAATAATCTTTCAGGTCAGGATTATTTCAAGATACGGTTTTCAGTATAATCCTAACATGGCAAGTTCGGCCGACAGATTGTTGCGGTAGGTCTCGCGATCGGTTTCGACGAGTGTGTCAAATTCGGCCGCCCCGCGTCTCAGTTCTTCGGCCGACAGGCGCAGTTCGTCAGGTATTCGGGCCGATATCCATTCCTGTTGAAGGGTGTCATATCGCTCCATAGCCTCATCGAATATCTCCTCCCGTTGGGTTACTCCGGTGGTTTCGATAGCCGCCGTCAGGTATCGGCGCGGCATGGGCTGACCGGCAAGGTCTATCCAGGGTTCCGCCCATTGTGCACGCAGATTCTCGTCTGCAGGAGCTGAAGGGAATACCCATCCGTTTTCATCTTCCGCAGGTGTATCCGGCAGCAATATACCGGTCAGATATTTCTTCACTCCGAGCGTATAGAGCTTTATGGCGCGTTCCAGCGACGCACGCGACAGTTTCATACCCTTATAGCGTATATATCGGTCGTCATCTGCGGGTCGATGCATAAGCTCGCGGATTGTATCGATGGCAGACAGCATGGCCTCAACAGTACACGGATTGAGGACATCAAAGATGACACGGTCGCGCAGTGGCATACCGCGACGACGTCGGCGGTCACGGGTAGGCCACTTCTTCTCATCACGCATCAGTCCGCATGAGCGCAACATTACTGCGGGAACGACTACCGTAGCACCCGATGCGTCTCCAAACAGGTATGAGAAGGGAAATTCGCGTGAGTCCGGATGTGTCTTATGGTCGCCCATCAGGAGTGAGAAGGCTCCGATGTTGGCACCTAACATCAGATAACTGTTGGATGATGTCTTTACGCCTCTCTCCAGCACACCCCAGTGCACGGGTCCCAACTTATACATATGGTTGGACTGATTGGTGGATGAGCCGGCATTCATGAAGGAGGTCTGGCAACCTATAAGCAATGTCCCTTTGTGCATCGAGACAGTATAGGGACCTGCAAACAGGGCGCACGCCTCACCGTTTTCCATAGAGCAGTTGGCAAAGAAAAGGGAGTCGTGGGATGTGAAGTATTTCTCCAGTCGCACACCCTGACCTACAAATGTATGTCGTATCAGTGCACCTGCATCTACCACTCCATCCTCGATAATAAATCCGTCGGCATCGACGCCCGGACCGATATAGGCCAATCCTTTGCCGGGGTTGGCGTTATTGGCTATTGTGCCGTTGGAAAGACGGGCTGCTCCTTCGATGATGCACTCACGACCTATCTCGACATTTGATATTATCTGTGTGTCCGTGATGCGGGCCGAGTCACCGATTGAAGCCTTGGCAGGACGCATGGGGAGATATTCAAGTGTCTGATTGTATAGTTCTTCGGCCACCGAACGAGGTGAGCGTGCCATAAGTATTGCCGATTGGGCAGTAAGTCCGATATATGCTATGACCGGGCGTGTTCCGGTCTCATCGAGTACATTGATTTCCATGCCGACTCCGCATCCGGCATGAGGCTCACACTCAATCCGGCCTACATTTTCTATCGTGACGTTATTTCCGATGTTCATATTGGTTATACTCCCGTGAACATTACGGATACGCGGTGAGTCGCCTATGATACAATCTTTCAGAGTGGCATTTCTGATACAGGCGTCCGGTCGCAAAGAGCGTCCGACCACACCGATGCAGACATCCCCCTCAAAGTCGACATTGCTGAAGAGTTGAGGCTCCGATTCCGGGGCTATACATACCCGTGACCAATCTTCAGCAGTACAGCCACGACACTCTAATGCCTCAATCATCCCGGCACTTACAGGAGTTAAAGTCTTATTCATTTTCCGGTAGGGTAAAATCTCCCTCATCGTATGTCTGATAGAGGAAGTCATTGTAGGGGAAGCGCCGGGTATGAATCTCTTTGGCTTTGTTATAGAGCATATCCTTAAGCGCTGTGATATTAATCTGTTTTTTAGCCGATATGAACACGCAATTGTTATTCATGCGTGCCATCCATGTCTTCTCCAGTTGCTCAAGCGGAACATTCTCCCGCGTACCGGGGGTCAGGTCCGTTGGGTCTTTCGGAGTATATTTGTAAGCATCAATTTTATTGAAAACCAATATCACAGGTTTGTCTTGGTCACCGCATATCTCACGG
>CAMWRB010000251.1 GCA_947176545.1 uncultured Porphyromonadaceae bacterium | reverse complement strand
GTATAAGCTTGTCTCCGATAAGGGAAAGGTCAATGTCGGAAAAGTCTCTGTGAGTACCCTTCGCACGGGAGCCATATAATATAATCTCTTCGACATTACTGTTTTCAGTAATTACAGAGATAAGGCGCGACCATATATTGACATCTATTCCGGCGAAACAGCTTTGCTTTCCGGCGAAACAGCCGTTATCAGAATTTTCTACATCCACAGTCATCTCTCATCTCCGGGAATTTCATTCAACTTTGAAGTCATTTTTTCTTTAAGACCGCGAAGAAGAGGGTGATACAGAGTTATAATCCTTTCGCATATTTCTGAAGCTTTCTGATTATTATAATCGTGAGCGGAAAGATTGCGGTCAGTAATCATATCCATCCATACCGGACTGTCAATCAGTCCTAACCTCAGACCGTGACGATATGTATCCCTTGAACCGGATATTTCTATAACCCCTTGATATGTCAGATAATCCTTTAAGACATTCCATGATAATTCCTGAGTAAACTCAAATCGTTTAATCAATGCCTCACGGGCAATATCAATGTCAATTCCGGATTCATGGCTGCCAAACAACAAATCTCCGGATGCTTCTGATGACATCAATTTCACAAGTTCATCAAGGCGCGTGAATGCGCGCGAAAAACTGTCAAGGCGTTGTGCAAAACGTATAGCCGAATTAGGAATCATATGTTGTCATTATAAAGAGCATATCTTGTGAGGCTGGCTCTATGTTTCAGCAAATTTAATGATATTCCGTGTCATTTACAAGCCTGCGATACGAAACATCCCGATAATAAAGGTTGGAAGGTATAAAAAATAATATGAGATAATTTCACAATTACCTCATACTCTTTGGCTTAACTAAATAAATTCTTACATGCTAGGTTGCATTGCGATTTCTTGATGCAAATATATGTAATTTTTTCCGTAATTGAGTTATTTGACTGTTAAAAAGTGTTAAAGTCGGTGTCATGGATATATATGACAGACCCGCAACGGAAACATTAGTCTGAAAGCCGTTGCGGGTCTGATATGTGGTGTGAGCGTCAGTATCGTTTACGCTCGCAACCTTGAGGTTGATACCTTACTTGACGAGTATCTTTTTACCGTTGATGATGTAGAGACCGGGGTTGAGACCGGAGATAGCGTCGGCACCGGCTTTGCGAACCACGATGCGGCCGTCGATAGAGTATACGGTTGCTTCGCCATCAACATTGATTGCCTCAACTGAAGTTACACCAGCACCGATATTGTAGACTACATTAACGGGATAGTTGGTGCCGTCGACAATCAGGTCGGAACCGGAGACAGTCACAACATACTTACCCTCATTGACAAAGGGAGCATAGGGAGTGATGACAACTGCGGGATGTTCGTTGATAGTCTCGAGAGTTACGTCGGCAGTGTATTCGATAGTACCGAACATGATGGTTGCGTATGAACCGGGAGCGAGTGTTACATCCTCGGCATCAGTAAATTCGATAGTTATCTTGTCGAGAGGCTTGGTCAGCTCATCATCGTTGGCAGGGAGAATTGCGGTGTTGATTTCCACCTCGCCCGGGAGGAATGTATAGGTGTAAACAAGTTCCGGATTTCTATTGGTCAGGTCAGTGTTGGCCTTGACAACGAGTTCATACTTGCCGGCAGCAAGCTTGATTGAACCGGGGCCTTCCTCACCGGCGATTGTGAACATGATGGCATTCTCATCGTTGTTCTTGGTGGCAAGGAAAGTCTTGACGGGAGAGGCGTCACGGACACCGTCATATACTGCATAAAGGCTTGCGGAACCCTTGACCATACCGATTTTCTTATCTTTCGGAGGATAGAGGATAAAGTAAGCTTCTGTTACAGTCTCTTCACCCCATACGTGGTCGATAATGGGAGCTGAGGGAATCTGATACACTTCGCCCGGTTCGGGAGTGATGGTGTAACCGGCATTTTCCTCACCCGGATTGGACTGGTTCATGATGGTATATTTGGCGGAGGACAAAGTGCTTATGGAGACTGCGCTGCTGCCCGGATACTGTACATTGAAAGCACCGTCGCCGAATGTCATGGTCAGAGTACCGGATGTGTATACTTCGGGGATAGTGAATGTTGCCACATTGCCGTCGATGACAGGAATCAATTCGCCGGACTCGACAGGCTCTGTGCCATCCTCGGATGCGACAGCGTCGGCAGGGTCGTATGAATAGAATACGCTGCGTGTCTCGTTACCCTCTTTCGGCGGATTATCAACGCTGTAACCTTTGGATACGAACTGAATCCGCTGAGCGTCGGGGAATGTAACCTTGACAGTCTTGATTTCAGAAACGACAGAACCGGTAGCGGGCTCGATAACCATTTCAGGGTTGTTGATACCCCACTGGCATTCGAGAGGCTCATTGAGAGTGCCGTCTGAATAGTAGAAGAAGCCGGCGGGGATAGTCACCTTGTATGTACCGGTGTACTTGTAGGGACTTGTGGCGAGATTATCCCAGAATGTGATGTGCAGAGTGCCGTCAACGTTCTTAG
>CAMWRB010000250.1 GCA_947176545.1 uncultured Porphyromonadaceae bacterium | reverse complement strand
CGAAATATTGCAATGCGGTGTTGCGAGGTCCCGAGGCATTGATGAGGGATATATTGACAAGGTGCGTTAGCGGGATACGTCCGCCCGACTGGAATGTATAAGTGGCGGAGAGGTCCAGTCGCTGATACGAGGGTAATCGTCCGCTGTTACGTGTGCCGTATTTCATGGCGAGATTTCCCCCTATGATATACAATGCCTCAATAGGGGTGTATCGACGTCCGTCGGCATACCGGAATGCCGCATTGAGCTGCCAGTGACGGCGACTCCATCCCAAGGTTATGTTAAGAGTATTTCCCGGCTCGTTGGCTGCAGGATGATAGATTGCGCCCTGCTCATAAGTGCGGGTTCGCCCCAATCCGTAGCTGTAAGCTAAATTGCCGGTAAACGAACCGAAGCTGCGGCCTACCTGTATCGATGCGCCCCAATTATAACCGCGCATCCGTGTGAGGAACATGAATGGACTATATTCTATGTCGATAGCATCGAGCAGGTTGCCGTTGAATTCCGGCTGATTGAATGTCAGTGAGAAGTAAGTGTCGAGTGACAAGTTTAGTCCTGCCACTCCGATAGGCCGGAACCATCGTGCAGACCATGTCAGAGCCCGTTGTACGGGTGTATCTTTACACGCGGCAAGCCAGAAGTCGGATGCAAGTCCGAGGTCTGAGAAGCCGACATTATGAAGATATTGGGTGTAAAGTCCTACATTGAAAGTCAGTCGGTCATTGCCGGGATTGCATCGCAGGGTCAGACGTGGGTCGGCTATGATTGAATGATAATCCTTATGACCGGTGCCGCTGCTGAAGACTCCTCCCAGAGAGATTCCCCCTTCGAGAGTCAGTATTCCTGACAAGCGATGATTCAATTGTATGAAACCACGAGACAGCGCATAATGGTAATTATCTGCAGTAATGTCCGTGTCACGACCGGTTTGTATTTCCCGGGTTGGGGAGTTGTCTAACCATACATATTGAGGTTGGGTATTTCCCCATTCCAACTGCGCTCCGTATTGCAGATTGATGGCAGGGGAGATTGGGGTATTCAGTTCTGTCTCTATACCCCCGAACCGCAGGCGGGAGGGAGCATCGAGTTCACGCCCGATTAAGTCCAAAGACAATTTGGTGTCAAATCCGGCGAAATATCCCCGTGTCGTGGCATCCGTATGGCCGGAGTGTCTCCATGTGATTCCGGCCGAAAGATTTTGCCAAGCCATGGCCGAGGTCAGGTCATAGTTACGGTCAGTGTATGACAAATCATCGGCATTGGTAAAAAAATTAAATGTAAGAATGTCTGCATCCGTCGGTGAGTAAGCTGCAGTCAGATTGAGGTCGTAAAACCGATATGACATGTAGGAAGAAGATTTATGTAATAATCCTCTGTACAGTTGGTCAATATAAGAGATACGCGCCGATGCCGCGATGTAATAGCGGGGTGAGGTCGAGAGTCTGAGAGTGGCTGAGGAAGCCAGCAATCCGATATTGACAGCACCGCTGACCTTGCGGACTTCCCGGGGGCTTGTGTAGAAATCGAACATTGCTCCGATACGTTGAGGAGCAACGACCGGTAGAGCCGTCGGCGTGAAGGTCATACTGTCGAAATGAGTGGTGTTGAATGTCGAGAAGACTCCGCCGAACCGGTATGGAAAAATGACAGGGATTCCGTCTATACGGTAGAGAGTCTGAGAGGGTAGTGCGCCATATACTGAAACGCCGCTTCCGTAGTCGCCTGCGGTTGTAATACCGGCAATGCGTTTTATGCCTGCTATAAAGTCCGCTTCTCCCAATGTGCGTCCTAATTGCAATACTGTCTTTGATGTCAGCTTGACTTCCCCGGACGCCTCCTGATGTACGTCGGCTGAATTTTGACTTATGACTTCAAACTCCGGCAACAGTGTCGTCTCCGGAATAGAGTCACCGGAATAAAGGGTATTTTGTATAATAGCCGGCAGAAATATCGAAATAAGAATCCGCAGAGGTATGAAAGGAATACTCCGCAACGGTATCGCCGGCCGCGACCCGTTACGGAGTATTATAGCAGTGAAAAGGATATGTGCCGTTTTCACGTATTGACGTTTTAATAGTCAGACTCGCGCCATCAAAGCATTATAATCATTTGCGAATGGCTGCGTTCCACAGCTGTTCGTAGCTGTCTATGAGTACTTCCCACTTGTTCTCGACACTGTTGAAACCGGTCTCGAAGAAGTCCTCGAATGAGGTTGTCGAGTCATCATTGAAGCGCATTACCGGGTTGCAATAATATTCCCAATTACTGTCACCGTATTCGTGGTCGAGATAAGGCTGGAAGAAAAGTTCAGCCTGATTTTTGGATTTGCCGTTGAAACGTAGCTGACCCTTGACATTTGCATTGATTATGTTGCATGCTTTCTTGCATTCGACTTCTGCAAGATTGATGTTGTCATACTCGTTGGATTACCATTCCAGCTCCAAGATATCGATGAGTTCGTATGTATATGTCACCTGACCGAGCACCTGAACCTTGCCAAGCATGTCAGCCTCGC
>CAMWRB010000249.1 GCA_947176545.1 uncultured Porphyromonadaceae bacterium | reverse complement strand
TATATGAGTGGAACGGAACAGAGCTCGCAAGTGGTTTCAAGTTTAATGACGGTTCCTGGAGCGGCAACATTAACTGGGGTGCAGGTGAAGAGTCCGCTCTTGTCTTAGGTGAGGAATATGGTTTGGCAGATTTCGGTAACGATATCATGATTGCTGATTTTGACGATTACATCCTCAATGAACCCAAGATTGTTCTTGATTCCAACAACAAGACAATCTTAGTGACAGGAACTCCCGTAAAAGTGACACATGACTGGTATTTTGCAGGTTCTTACAATAATAATGTGCTTGATGAAAAGTCAATGATGGTCAAGCAGGATAATGGAGAGTATGAACTCGCTTCTGTAATGCTGAATGATGCCGAGGGTTCATTCAAGATTGCTTCCGAAAACTGGAGCGTCCAGTACGGTGGTGAGGTTATCACTTCAGAAGAACTGTCAGTTACTTTGGTTCAGGTTGGCGGTATGGGTAATGATGCTCTCTATGAGATTATTCCCGGTGAGTATTCAATCACGTGGAATCCTGAAACAGCCGTTGTGACATTCAAATTGCTGAATGCAACAGGTGTTGAGGGTATCGCCGCCGAAGAGGTTGAGGCCGTATACTACAACCTCCAGGGTGTTAAGGTTGCTTATCCGACAAACGGTATATATGTAAAGGTTACAGGCAATAAGTCAGAGAAAATCTCTGTAGCCGAATAATTCCTGAATACATATAAGCATAGCGTTCCGCATCAATACCGGTGCGGAACGTTTTTTTGTATCAGTTTAAACATGTTCAAATCAACGCCGTCCTCAATCACTCGCACAATTCAATGGAAATTGAATAAGGAAATATCATAATTTATTATTAAATTTGTATTTATTTTTGGTTATTAAAAATTTTGAATACAATATTAAGATATATAATTATAGCGGCGTCGGTTGCCGCATTTTGCAGTCGGGTCGAAAGCTCGAATCCAACGTATCATTCCGCATCGAATATTTCGGAGATGTACGTGATAGCCTCAACCAAAGGTGAGTGTGTGTATGTGGACTTTGAGCTCACGGTCGAATATGCACACGGAAAGAATGTATATGTTGTAGATAAGTATGATAACGCGACTCTACTGTACGGCAATAATAATTATCATGGAGGGGATGTGATTCCCTCCGGTTGGGTCGCTGAACGTAATGACTCAGGCAACCGCGTGTCATATACAGGCGAATTTCCGGCAGCGACATCCACTACAGTGTTTACAATTCCTGTTGTGGCTGAGGTTACGAATAGTGATATCAACAGGTTGATACGTATAGAAGCCGTCAATCTGGACACCGACACTCCGGCTGAGTCAAAA
Source organism: uncultured Porphyromonadaceae bacterium (assembly GCA_947176545.1). Taxonomy (GTDB): domain Bacteria; phylum Bacteroidota; class Bacteroidia; order Bacteroidales; family Muribaculaceae; genus Lepagella. Next base: position 1,180 of record CAMWRB010000249.1, on the reverse strand, counting down.
GTATCATTCACCGGTACGGCTAACACCGGTGAGGTTCTGTCTTTCCGCAATGCTTTCTCGTTAGGCAGTGTAGCGGCCGGAATATATGATATTACCGCCGCCGTAGGTATCAATAACGGAAATGTCGAGCTGTACCCCACTGCTTATGTCAGGCTTAATGATGATAATGTAAGGGTGGTCACCCCCGTCATTTCACCACGTAACGTCACTTTTACCGATTATATCGATGTGACAATCACCTGTGAGACTGAAGATGCGGTGATATATTATACTCTGGATGGTAAGAATCCTGATATTAACTCACATAAGTACACTCACACCATAAGACTGACAGATGACGCATTTGTCAAAGCAGTGGCATATTCGATGGGTATGAAGCGGAGCAACGTCGCATCATCGGTCTTCATGCTTAACAAACGGCCACCCGTGTCAGCCACCGAATGTATCTCTCCTTTTGACTTCAGCGACGAGAACGGACTGACACAAATGGGAATTGATATTCAGGAATCAGGGAATACAGAGGTTGCCGGCAGAAACATTTCAGTCGGAGAGATAACACTTATTCTTAACAAATCTTTCGGAGCGGAATCACCCTCTCTGGTGAATGAAGAGGATGGATTATCATTACAGCTTGCACCCGGCAATCAGATGACTTTCATCCCGGACACAGATAGTGATTATGCATACAGCATAAGAGATATTACGTTTTTAGGAAGAAATATATCCGGAATTCTATATAGAAATCTCCCTCTAACGTCCGACAGGTGGTATAGCGATGATGAAGACGGAACAAGAACACCTGTTGTGTTTGACATAGACAGTAACGTCGAGTTGGAAATAATTGAAGTCTCTTATCTAAAGACCGAAGAGAGCGGTTCCTCATCCGACATCGAAATATTGGAAACTGAAAATGCTCAACCGATTGTCAAGTATTATAACATGGCAGGACTCGAAATACACAATCCGGTGTCGGGCATCTATATCAGAGAATGCTCCGGAAGGCGCGATAAGATTGTTGTAAAGTGATATGGGGGTGAGCGAATAGTTGAAAATTTATAAAAACAGAGATACATGTATACTGCATCTGAAAAAAAACGTGAAAATATAGCTGAATATCTGCTCTATATGTGGCAGATAGAAGACCTTATAAGATCATATAATCTTGATATGGATCGTATTC
>CAMWRB010000248.1 GCA_947176545.1 uncultured Porphyromonadaceae bacterium | reverse complement strand
CCCCGGTTTCCTCTCTCTTCCAATCAATTTAATATCGAATTCCACTAACTATCGTTTTCAAACCCGATATTCATCCGTAAAATCTGATTATTATTAATGAACATCATTAATGTACGGATTTTATTACTGCTACAACAATTGCAACGGCAACGGGCATCGGACATCACTCCCCCGCCGGACGGACGAGACACCCGGAAGCATCCGTTGTCAGTATCAATCACAAAAAAAATCAACCTACAAATATATATATAACAACGCTGACAGACAGCGTTTGCAAGATATTTATTTATGTACAGTTTACAAGAATTACATGACATGGCGCCTGACAAACTCATCGAGATTGCAGAGTCGCTTGGAAAGAAAAAGGCCACTTCAGCGTCTACAGATGAGGTCAAGTATTACATACTCGACAACATGGCCATTGATACAGCTAAAAAAGAGGTTCAGGAACTCTCCCGTGAGTCCAAAGGTAAAAAACGCGGTCCGAAACCTAAAAACCAGAAAACCGAAAACAATCCGGTCATTAAAGAGTCTTCTACATCCGAGACCGCGGCTGACGTTCCCCAGTCAGCTGAAGCGCCGGCTCCCAAAAAGCGCGGACGCAAGCCCAAAGCTGTAAAAGAGGCAGAGCTGCGCGCCGCTGCGGCTGCGGAAGCAAATGCCGGAATTGAGCAGGAGAGTGGAAATTCTGACAATAACGGTGTAAGTGCTACCCCTGTATCCGGAGATGAGACACCGCAACCCGCACCAAAGAAGCGCGGACGCAAACCCAAGGCTGTAAAGGAGGCGGAGGAACGTGCCGCAATGTTGGCTCAACAGGGGCTCACAGCCTCCACACCCGCCGGTAAGGTGGAAGAGAGTGTCGTTACTCCCTCAAAAGCTCAGGTGGAGCAACCGGCAAAAGGTAACGCAACTGAGGCTGCGGACGTGCCCGAAGTGCCAATATCGGATAAGGCCGGTGCATCTGTCAATACACCGGCAAGACAACGTCCCGGACAGAACAATGATAACAGACGTCAGACCAATCTGGATTCATTCTTTGCCACTACCAAGGGACGGACATTCACCCCGCGCGGTCAGCAGGGACAGCAACCGCAGGGGCAACGTCAGGAAAGACAGCAGCAATTCCTTCCTGCACAATCACAGCCCAATACTCCGATGTATGCCCAGCCGTCCGCTCCGGTGATGATTTCCGAACCGGGGGCTAACACACAGCTCCCCAAAAATTCCATCAATCATCTGATAAACGGCGGTACACCGCAGAAGCATCTCACCAAGAAACAGAAGATGCAGCAACGTCAGCTGTTGCAACAACAGAAACAGCAGATGGCCGAATACAACTTTGACGGTATATTTTCTTGCTTCGGAGTATTGGAGATTCAGCCCGAGGGTTTCGGCTTCCTGCGTTCTCCCGACTACAATTATCTCCCCTCACCCGATGATGTCTACGTACCTCAAAACAAGATTAAGGAGTACGGACTCAAGACCGGTGACGTGGTCGAGGCATCGATACGTCCTCCGCACGAGGGTGAAAAATATTTCCCGCTGTGCAAGGTTGTCTCCATCAACGGCCTCGACCCGGCCGTGATACGTGACCGTGTACCCTTTGAGCATCTTGTCCCCCTTTTCCCGGATGAGAAATTCAATCTTACCGGTGGCAAGACCAATAATCTCTCCACACGCGTTGTGGATATGTTCGCTCCTATCGGCAAAGGTCAGCGTGCACTGATTGTAGCACCTCCCAAGACCGGTAAGACCATCCTGCTCAAGGATATAGCCAATGCCATATCTGAAAATCATCCCGACACATATATCATAATGCTCCTCATTGACGAACGTCCCGAGGAGGTCACAGACATGGCCCGCAGTGTCAATGCCGAGGTGATAGCCTCTACATTTGACGAACCGGCGGAACGTCATGTCAAGATAGCCAATATCGTGCTCGAAAAGGCCAAACGTCTCACCGAGTGTGGCCATGATGTAGTCATCATGCTTGACTCAATCACACGTCTGGCGCGTGCTTACAATACAGTGTCGCCCGCATCGGGCAAGATACTCTCCGGCGGTGTCGATGCCAACGCCCTCCAACGTCCCAAACGCTTCTTCGGTGCGGCACGTAACATCGAGAACGGTGGCTCGCTGACCATCATCGCCACAGCATTGACCGAGACCTCATCCAAGATGGATGAAGTAATCTTCGAGGAGTTCAAGGGAACGGGCAATATGGAGCTGCAACTCGACCGCAAGCTCAGCAACAAGCGCATCTTCCCGGCTGTCGATATAATTGCATCCTCTACACGTCGTGACGACCTGCTGCTCAACGACGAACTCCTGTCACGAATGTGGGTACTGCGCAATTACCTGGGCGACATGAATTCTCAGGAGGCCATGGAGTTTATGAAGAAGCGCATGGAGATGACCCGTACAAATGAGGAACTCCTCGTCACCATGGACCGCTGATACTCAGGTCACAGGTCACTGTTAAAACAAGTGATTAAGTTATAGTTTATAAGTCATATC
>CAMWRB010000247.1 GCA_947176545.1 uncultured Porphyromonadaceae bacterium | reverse complement strand
ACTGTATGAGAAGGATGATGACCAGGTGCTGGCGTTCCGTCGCGGCGACCTGATATTCGTGTTCAACTGGAGTCCTAACAAGTCGTTTACAGATTACGGTTTCTTAGCTCCGGCCGGTGAGTATGAACTTATCCTGGATTCCGACAGCCCGGAGTTCGGCGGTTTCGGCAGTCTTGACAAGAGTGTACATCATTTCACCATGCCCGACCCGCTGTTCAATCCGATGGGTAAGGGATGGCTTAAGCTGTATATCCCGGCCCGCACAGCTCAGGTATTGCGGATGGTTCGTCCGAAAAAACATTCAAAAGCGGCGGTACATACGGCAACCAAAGCCAAGAGCGGTTCATCTGTTAAAGGTTCCAAAAAGCAAAGTAAGAAATGAATAAAATCATAATAGCCGTAGACGGCTACTCCTCATCGGGTAAGAGCACGATGGCACGTCAGCTGGCTCAGCGTATCGGATATGTATATGTGGACAGCGGGGCGATGTACCGTGCCGTGACATTATACGCGCTCCGTCACGGTATGGCAACACCGGGTAAGGGTGTGGATGTAGAACGTCTCGTGAATGCCCTTCCCGATATAAAAATCGGTTTCAGCGTCACGCCTGACGGCGGTCAGCATACCCTGCTCAACGGCGAGGATGTGGAAAACGAAATACGCGGTATGGAGGTCAGCGGGCTGGTCAGTCCGGTGGCTGTGATACCGGCGGTGCGTCACGCACTGGTAGCGATGCAACAGGCTTACGGACGCGATAAAGGTATTGTCATGGACGGTCGCGACATCGGCACGACCGTATTCCCTGATGCCGAGATGAAAGTGTTTGTCGAGGCAAGTCCCGAAGTGCGTGCGCGCCGACGTGTGCTGGAATTGCAGGAGAAGGGTGCCGAAGTGGATTATGACTCTGTATTGGCCAATATCCGTGAGCGCGACCATATCGACACTACCCGTGAAGAGTCACCGCTGCGTATGGCCGGGGATGCCGTGCTGCTCAACAACGACAACATGACCAGGGAAGAGCAGATGGAATGGCTGATTAATCTGTTTAACGAGCGCGCCCGGAATAACTGACCTATGAGCCCTAAATCAAGAGTTGAGGTCGATGCCGCTTCGGGATTCTGCTTCGGAGTGGTGACGGCTATCCGTAAGGCGGAGGAGGAGCTTGAGTCATCAGGAAGATTATACTGTCTCGGTGATATAGTGCATAATGCCGCCGAAGTCGAAAGACTGCGCCGTAAGGGTTTGGTGACCATCACTCACGAGGAACTGAAAAACCTGCACGGTGTCAAAGTGCTTTTGCGTGCGCATGGTGAACCCCCGTCCACTTACGAAATAGCCAGACGCAACAATATAGAGATAATTGACGCCACATGTCCGGTGGTGCTTCAGTTGCAACGCCGTATCAAGGCGTCGGCTGAGGAGACTGACAGCGGCGAGGAACCGCTGGTGCTCATATATGGAAAACCGGGTCATGCCGAGGTCAATGGACTTGTCGGTCAGACGGATGGTAAAGCGGTTGTCATCCGCGATGCCGCTGACCTGGACGATGTGGATTTCAGTCGCGATATCCGATTGTATTCACAGACAACAAAATCATTGGAGGGTTTCAGGGAGATTGTCGATGAAATAAAACGTCGTAAGGGGGAGAGCGGCGATTCGTTCCGATGGTATGACACAATCTGCCGACAGGTGGCCAACAGGATACCGAAAATCAAGGAGTTCGCCCACGAGCACGATGTTGTCATCTTTGTTGGTGGAGCCAAGAGCAGTAACGGAAAGGTGCTCTACTCGGAGTGTCTGAGTGTCAATCCCCGTACTTACTTCGTGAGTGACCCGTCGGAATTGAGAGATGACTGGTTCAAGGATGGTGATACAATCGGAATTTGCGGCGCTACCTCCACACCGGGCTGGCTTATGGCGGAGGTTGCGGAAAGCGTTATAAGTCAGAAGTCATAGTTATTAGTTATTAGTTGTATGGGATTGCTTACGATGACACCGGTCGAGAGGGATGAGCGCTTTATGGGGATGGCGCTTGATGAGGCGCGCATGGCTGCCGAAGAGGGTGAAGTACCTGTCGGAGCAGTCATTGTAATCGGCGACAAGGTTATAGCGCGTTGTCACAACCGTACCGAGGCACTGCATGATGTGACCGCTCACGCTGAAATGCTTGCTATTACGGCCGCTGCGGAATATCTTAATGGAAAATATCTCGACAAGTGTTCGCTCTATGTGACGGTCGAACCCTGCGCGATGTGTGCCGGAGCATTAGGGTGGAGTCAGATTTCGGAAATAATTTATGGCGCGACCGACAATAAGCGGGGTTTCCATACGATGTATTCCACTCAGCAGGGTCCGCTCCATCCCAAGACCGTGGTCAGGGGAGGTGTTCTCGAAAAGGAGTGCGCCGGTCTGATGAAATCCTTTTTCAGGTCGAAGCGCTGAAAACAGAAGCTTCCGCATGAAGAGGAATATAGTGGGGTAATTGGGATGAATTTGGTTGAAAAAGGCTTTTTTGGTGTAAATTTACATTGAAAATGGCGGAAATATTGGTCTTTGTT
>CAMWRB010000246.1 GCA_947176545.1 uncultured Porphyromonadaceae bacterium | reverse complement strand
CCATCGACATACAGTTCCGGGTAATCTTCCGGTTTACCTTTCAGGAAATAAAAATATCTTAAAATCGAGATATTATTCAGGTCAGCAGATTTACGGCCGAAAAAGAACCGCAACTCGCCGTCATCGACACCGGTCATACGAACAATTATTTTCCTTACCTCATCAATAGGAATACCATTGACAGCACGACGAGTCACGAACGGTGTCTCAAGCACCTCCTTGAAATGTTGCCCTGATACCACGGCATGAGGGTCCATGAAAATATAGTTATCACATATGACATAGTATCGCAGATATGTTCGTGCGGACATACTGCGCAACTCATCCTGTGAAATTATCTCATCAGACTCCTTAAGGTCAAGATAGAGATTGTAGTAACGGTAGACAAAATATATTTCATCAAGAACAAAAACAATCACCGTCAGCCACGTAAACATGTACGAATCACGTGAGGTGATATTCATAGGCATATAAACCCATAAATAATATGCCCACACAGCCAATGCCAGAAATCCGAATACCAACATCAGATTACGGAGCTGAAAATATGACTCATATCTAAAAATCTTGCCGGCTCTGCCACGCTCATACAATCCGCCTGTCTTAAGTTTGCAGTCTCTGCACAACTTAAGATTGCGACGACGTATGTAGAGGAAGAAAATAGTCAGAAAGCATATGGGATGAAGCAGAAGTGTGGGAATATAGGGGTCGGTCATGAAAACAAACTCCTTGGGTAAATTCGTCACATTCAAAAGAGTGAGAATATTGAGCCCTATGGACACAACAGTATAGTTGGTCATACACCAGAACAGGATGTAAAGCGTAAGGTTGCAACTATCACTGTCACTGAATCGGGCGTTATATATCATAAGATAGATAGCAACCGCACAGACTGTTGAAAGAATAGGAGCGACATAGAACGGCAATATGCTCGAAGCCACTATCAGAATGATAATGGTCAGAAGCCCTATGGACAACTGTTTCCAGAAGGTATATAACTGAAGACTATTAACCTTTCCTAAATCTTTCACTTGCCGTTATATATTAATCGTAACCCGTGATTCATTAAACGAGAGTATATTCCGGAGAGAAAATCCATACCCTGTAACGCACAAAATTAAGCAATAATTTGCATATATTGAAATATTAAATGTTAAAAAATCGAGAACCACTATAAACAATAAATCTTACAGACCTCAAAGGTCTGTAAGATATATTTGATTCAACTCAATTTCTGACGTATCTGACGAATCCGATATGTCTGACCGGTCCATTCTGTCAGAATTGGCTGATTACTGACACTGTGCGCAATATCCCTTATTTGAGTTTGCCATTGAGATATTCACTGATTTTGCGGAATAACTGAACACGTGCGTTACACATCGGAAGACTGTGTTCAAATCCTGCATATGCCATCATATCGAAGGTCCGCCCCTCAAACGAAAGCTTGGAGGTGTATTTTAACGTATTGTAGAAGTGGACATTATCATCGCTTGTACCTGACATAATCAGCAAATCCTTATCCATTCGGTTAGTCTTGTTCAAGGCTGAGGCGTCTCTATAACCCTCCTCATTTTGTTGTGGAGTCTGCATATATCGTTCGGTATAGATAGAATCATAAAATCTCCAGTCAGTCACGGGAGCCATTGCGACACCACATTTAAATTGACATTGAGGAGCGGACAATTCCATAAGAGTCATGTATCCGCCGTAACTCCAGCCGAAACATGATGTACGGTTGCTGTCTACGTATGGAAGTTCGGAAAAATATCTTGCACCTGCGAGTTGGTCATCAGTCTCGAACTGACCAAGATGTTTATACACCGAGGACGCCCATTCACGCGAACGACCTCCCGTGCCGCGACCGGCTACTGCTGCCACTATATAACCTTGCGAAGCTATATAATAGATACCTTCCATACGCCAGCGGTTCAGCACTTGCTGACTGTCCGGACCATTGTACTGGTACATCATCAACGGATATTTCTTGTTGGCATCGAAGTCCGCCGGCAATATCATAAAGGCATCCATTTCCTGACCTGCATCGTTCTTAACCTTAAGAAATTGCATCTTGGGAGCGGTGGCATACAGTGTAGCGTATGCTTCATTTAGTTCGACGTGCAAAATCTTTTTACCGGAGTAATCGCATATAGTATATTGTGTCGGAGTCGTTGCACTCGAATATGTCCGCAGGTAATAATCGAAATTTAAGGAGAAAGCGGCACTCTCGGTGCCTTCCTGATTGTGCAGAAGTTTAACTTTACCGCCCGCGTCCACACTACATACGTTACGATTTATCGCTCCGAGCATAGTAGTCTGAATATAATGTAATTTACGCTTCGTGTCGTAACCGTAATATTGGGTTACATTATATTCACCGGATGTGATGGTCTTGATTTTGACTCCTTCATAGTTATATTGATAAAGGTGTCGGTAGCCTGTCTCATCACTACCAATCACAAATGAGTCATTACCATATTTAACCATCATGTAGGCATCGGGAGCAAGCCATGCGCTGCTTCTGAATGTCACAATAGCCTTGCCGACAGTTGAAGCATCATTAAC
>CAMWRB010000245.1 GCA_947176545.1 uncultured Porphyromonadaceae bacterium | reverse complement strand
CTCCCGTATTATTGGGTGCTCGTAGTTGTTTTTATATGACGAATTTACGATATTAAACGACATGGTGTTCAAGCTCTGGTTGTCTCCAAAATCGAGAGTATCTCTATCTGCGGTAACGATGGCCTGAGCGCCTGTCGCCAACACATTCATCTGCGAGCTGCCGTTGGATGAGCGGATTACAATCACTGCCTTATTGACTCCCTTAGACAACTTTGTCCTGTCTATGATGACTACTATACCCTCGGTCTTACCATATTTCAATGTTCCTTTCGCCGGCTTAATCTCGGTTATCCAGTCACATCGCTCCTCTATCTCCCATTCCAAATCCTCGTATGACGAATTTACGATATTAAACGACATGGTGTTCAGGCTCTGGTTGTCTCCGAAATCGAGGGTGTCTCTGTCGGCAGTGACGATGGCCGGAATACGCTCTATAAGCAGATGTGCCGGAACAGGCTCACCATTCTTGACTGTTACAGTGGCACTGTTGGCCTTATACCCCTCTTTGCTTATGTCGAGAGTATATTCGCCCGCCTCCAAATTGTTGAAACTGAAAGTGCCGTCCGAGCCTGTCACAGTCGACTTTCCACCGGGATTCAACGTCACATTCACAGTCGATACAGGCTCACCTGTCGTAGCATCAGAGACACTGCCGGCAATACCGCCGGAATCAAGCTCTATATCCGATGAGCATGAGCATACCGCCACCATGCACCATAAAAGGATGAGTGATAATAAAGATTTTTTCATTGATGTTAAGTTATAAATGTTTGATTATTTCTGTTTTACTGAATTTTAGTCATACTCTGTATTTACCCCTTATTTCTGAATGGTGGAGAGTTGTATATCAACCTGAAGGTCCTCTCCGGGAAGGAGTGTGACCTGCTTTCGGTCCGGCTTATAACCCCCACGCTGTACGGTGATGGTATACTGCCGGCTCTCAAGGTTGGAGAATGAATAATAACCTTCGACGTCAGTCGTGCGTGTCAGTCCACCGGGAGAGATGACAACTGCAGCATTCTCAAGCGGTTTACCGTCGGCATAGTCTGTAACGGTTCCGTGTACCGCGCCGAAGAAATCTACATCATTACTGTTGGCACATCCCGTCACGCACAGAGCGAATGCCGTGAGAGCGAAAAAATTCAATCCGGTCAGTTTAAAAGTATGCTTCATTACGTATTTGTATTTTAAATAGTTGATTATATCCGATTAAAGGCGAAAGGTGGAAAGTCTCTTTGCATCTCCGTAATAGTATTTGTTCCCCACCTTGACGTATGCACGAATGTAATAATATTTGAAGTCCTGCAATCCCGTGACAGTCGCTGAGAAACTCCCGGTAACATGTCCGGCCACCACTACCGAATTAGAACCGTTGGGTGTGGCGTATGATGTCGTGTCATACACAAATCCCCTCTCAGAGTATGGGGTCGAGCCTTCACTCAAGACGGTACCGTGAAGAGTCACGCTCCATGAAACTGTAAGAAATCCCTCCTCCTTGGTCAGATTCTCGGGGTTGCCGGTCACCACTTCTGGCTCTGCTATTGTAGAGAAAGACACCGTGTCACCGTAGTAATATTCCCCCTCCTGATAAGCATACGCCCTCACAGAGTAGGTTGCACCTTTGGTCAGGCGGCTCATCTTACGGTAATATGCTGAGGTATTGACACTGTAGTCATCCCAATGGTCGTCGTTTATAGTGGGATTGGTGGATACGGTGCTGTAACAGAAGCCACGCCTTGTAATCCGTGGCATACCGAGGTCGGTGACAATTCCGTTGAATGTCGCAGTTGTTGTCGTTACGTCAGTCACAGCTGATGTCCTGACAGATGGTGCTCTTTTTTCAGTACGGAAGCTCACCACATTTCCATATATCACACCTCCACCCTGAATGACGTATGCGCGTGCATAATATGTCGAGGGATAATCGAGGGAAGTCAGTTGAAGCGAGAAATCTCCAGTACCGTTGCCTGCCACAACCGTCTTGCTGTCTGAAATATCAGGAACTGTATTACGGTTTGAATAACAGAAACCTCTCTCTGTATATGCCGGGACACCGGCATCGGTGACCGCACCGTTGATAGTCGCTGTCTTTGCGGTCACATCCGTCGCTCCGGAAGTCGTGACCTTTGCCGGTCTACTTGATGTGGTGAATGACAATACATTACCATATATTATATTCCCATCCTGCACTATATAGGCACGAACGTAATAAACCTTCATGGTGGCGAGGTTCTCGATTCGGCACGAAAAATCAACGTTGTCATTGACGGCAACTGATAATTTCTGGATATTGTCTTTGACGGTCGGAAGCGGATTTAAGGAATATACAAAACCCCGCTCGGTATATTCTGGCACGCCCGTGTTGAGTATTTTACCGTTCAGCCGTGCCGAGTTCGCGGTAATTTCCGAAGTCTCGAGTGTATTGACTACGGCCGTCGAATTACCGTTTACGGCTGTGACCTTTATCTCCGCATTACCGTCACCGCTGAATGAGCGAACCACAATCATCGCTTCGTTGAAACCAATAGGGAGCTTGTCGCGTATCACATTGACCACGATAGTCTCTGTCTTCTGA
>CAMWRB010000244.1 GCA_947176545.1 uncultured Porphyromonadaceae bacterium | reverse complement strand
GCTGTATGTGGCATCGGGAACCCAGAAACGGGCATCGCTATATGTCCAGACACCATTCTGTTTTGTGACTGACACACCACCGAACACCTGGATGGGATTGGCGGACTGCTCATCCTTGGTATAGAAACCATATACCATGAACTTATCGAGATTCTCGTTGTTAAGGTCTCCAACCTGAGCGTCAGCACGGGTCTGCTTCATCACGACATTGTCAAATCCGATAGCGTTGCTCTGCTCACTGAAATTTACAACTTCTTCGGAAGTACATGCTGTGAGCATGGATGCACACAAGGCAAAGTAAAAGAATTGTTTCTTCATTTTTTGGTTATTTTAAGTAAATTATTATCTATGTATGATTAAATATTAAATGATTAAAACACTACTACCATAGGGAGGTCTATAATATCGTGAGCCGGCCAGTCATTGACGTCGGCATTAAAGCCGGACTCTGTGGGAGGTATTTCACCCTTCTCCTCATCAATCTTCAGACCTTTGACCGTTATGACACCACCACGCGGTTGATTTTTCAACTGGTCAGTTATATCATAGTTGAACTCCACTGTCTCACCATTGCGCAGCATCACCTCAAGATTGAGAGAATAAGGGCGTGATGCCGGTGCAGCTTTCCCCTGTCCGTAATATTCATCCGGGAATCCGGGGACGCCGAACGTGCGCACCTTTGCTTCACAACCATACGGCTTTACTTCACAATCGTAAAGGATGACCGCTGTCTCATCGGAGGTTTTGCCATCACGCATATACACGGATTCGGCCATACCTCCGATAGCACCGCGTGCGAGCGAGACCTTCTCAATTCCGGCCTCAAACTCATAACGTATCACGTATGTAAATACAAGCGGCTGCATCCTGACATCTACCTTTGGATGGTCATGCACCCCATATGTATGTTTATTGTCTACATAAGCCGCATAAAGCACATCCGGAGGATTGATGGAACGTACGTCAGGGTGACGCTCGGTGATATAAGCCATACCGGCACGTGTGCGCGTGGTCGATGTGGCACGCGCGTCAGCCAGGGATGCCATATCGGAGAACAGAATATATTCCGTATCTCCATTATATAGCAGGTAGGACTGACCGGCACCGAAATCCACACTGATTTTACCACCGTTGGGTTGCAGAAGTTTTTCGGTTGTAGTCCCATCGGCTCTGTTTACAACCACATTCACCCATTCGGGACGCACGGGACGCATTTCATCATATTCGAATCCATAATGTGACCCATCCCAGTTGGCGAAGTGGCTCATACCGTAATCCCGTTCCCATTCATGCTCCCATTCGAGTCCGAATGTCAGGGAGGGATAGTGCTCGTAGCACAATTCGGTGCGCTGACATGATTCAAGCGACATCAGACAGAGAAGTGCTACGGCTATTATATAATATCTATATATTATCCTCATTTTTTCACCTAAAGATTTAATATTCAGGTATACGCCATATCAAAGAGAGTTTCACCCTCAACGGCCCGAAATAATTGATATTCTTGGTCATCTGATACAAGAAATGCCCGTCGGCGGCGCGGTATTCCTTATCATGGAGTCTCATGTATCCAACACCTAAGCCGGCCTCAAGAGAGAGATGCCGCCCTATAGGCCACATGTATCCTACGGAAACTCCGGCCAAATATCCTTCACCCTCGTGACCTTTCTTATCATTGGAGAGGTCATACATTCCGGCACCACCGAACACTCCTACATACATACCGTGCCAGCGTTTCTTCTCAATTGGCCAATATCTGAACTCCGGCATTATTGTGGCGATTCTGTAGACCTTGCGGGGAGCGGATTCTTTTGCATACCACGCACCTTGCACCTCCAGAGCGGCAGACCAACGGTCCTTAAACATCCATTCTATCTCAACATTGGGCATAAGAATGGCATAATAAAGTAAATTGGTCTTCAACGCCAGACGGCTGTCGGGGCGACCGGCACGCTTGTCCTTAACTATATCATCAGTCACTTCGTTGGCGTCCACCACACTGCCGATGCTGTCGATTGGAGCATGCGGTTCAGAATTCAGTGCGGTATCAGGCACAACCACCTCTACAGGCTTCACTTCCGAAGGAGAACCGACGGAATCACGCAAGGAAGTATTATCCTCCGCCGGCTTTTCATTCTCAATCATGGAGAGTGGCACCACAAGGCTTACAGTGACAAAGTTCCCTTCGCCCACGTGATTGCGTGTGATAAAGCAACTTTCTGTAAGTCCCTTGCGGGTGATAAGTTCTGACTTCACACGATTGGAACGAATTTTGGCAATCAGCAGATTCTGTCTGTCACTGACCTTGGCATCGCTGTATCCATTGACTTCAAGATAAATCTCATGGCCGACAATCTTACGCTTGAACCTGTCCACACAGTCAAACATTCGCTTCAATTCTTCACCGTTGTTCAAACCGGGAGAGTAAAACATATTCCGCCCCGAATAGAATCTGAATGTAAAAACGCTGTCTTTACATTCCCGTGCAGAGAGCGGGAATGCGAATATGGCGAGCATAATCGCGATAATAAGTCGCTTTATCCGGCATGTTTCATTTATCAGGTTCATATTGGTCCGGTTTTTTTCAAAAGGCTGAGAAGCATCCTCAGTATGAACTACAAATA
>CAMWRB010000243.1 GCA_947176545.1 uncultured Porphyromonadaceae bacterium | reverse complement strand
AAAATTAGAAACGTTCTAGCAGGACTCAAACACGTGCTTCACCGTATGCTTACATTAGTTCATCATCAGTGCTATAATATATTGATTCCGGAGCTCACCGGGGTCACTAAAAGCTGAAATCGAAAGGTTTCGGCTTTTTTTGTTGCAGCAGAGCAAATGACTCACAGCTTTGATTTTTTTGTTAGTTGTGGTTGGAGCAGCCGATGAGCCAGACGAGGCTTATTTCGGCTTTGGTCGGGCCTACCCAATGGCGATTGACGGTCTTGTCCCAGATATATTTGTCGCCTTCGGGATGATAGATGTCCTCTTTGCCTCCCATATAGCCTATGCCTATGGTGAAGTCTATGTTGAGTCTGCGGGCTACCGGGAGTGAATAGCCATATTCCACACCGGCTACGTGCATACATCTGTCCCAGAGACTGTGACCCGGCAGACCTCCCATATGACCGGTGCCTCCGAACTCAAAGTCATATGTCACCAAACCACCGTAGATACCTACATGATGACCGGTCAGGGGCTTACGATGAGCAGCTTTGCCAAACCAATAACGCAGGGTAAGGTCTCCTCCATATATGCGCCAATAACGGTGCGAACGGTTGCGCGACCACCATCCGTACATCCATTCTCCCTCGATTGACCAGTTCTTGCCTAAATAAAATTCCACACCTATATCCGGCACGGCCAACGCATCATACAGCATATTGGTCTTGACATCCATATAGAAGGGTCGGCACTCTATCACGGGACCATATATTTCCCCAATCGCAGGTAATACTCCCAATCCGGGGTCGAGGCTGAGTGAACTTCCACTATCTTTCAAGGGGGGAATATGGAGAGTGTTCCAAACCTTGTCATAGCTGACGCGGACACGCGACATACGCAGATGTGTAAACATATGTTTACACATATACTCATAACTGCTGCCTCCGCGCAGTGATTTCATCTGTCGCAACATATTCTCTCCGTCGGATACAGATATATCATTACCGGTAGCTATCGGTGTCAATATTGCAAGTATCTCCTCACGACCCGGCATTTCGGCGTCGGCCATGACCATATCATACAGTCCGTGCCAGTCACTACCTGTATACGTGTAACTCGTCAGACTGTCGGGGAGATTGACCCTATTGCTGAAATAGTCGAATATAGAGCGTGCACGACCCTCAGAGAGTGACATGTTGAATTGTGCTGAGCCTTCGGGCGACGCACTGCCGGTGACTGCCACTTCGCGGATTACATACGTCGAGTCACGGTCCGAATATTCGTTAAGCCAATCCAGCATGCGCGTCAGGGCAGCCCGGTTATCACCTAAATTCATATCCAGTTCTGTGCGCGATACCTTGAATTGTATACGCGCCGAGTCGCTTAATTCGGCGCCGCATACATTTGCCGTATACACCAGTATCGACAAGGCCGTCAATATTATCCGGTTTATGGCCCGACCTATGTACGGCACGTATTTATATTTCAGCATTAAGGTAATCATACATTATATCAAGAGTGCATACTATATAAAGAGTGAACACCCCATATTTGTTCAGCCTGTCTCATCTTTTTAGTCATAGAGTCAAACCATTTGCCCCAAATATATGTTTTTATTATAAATCAACATATTAACTATTATAAATAAATTATGAACAAGAAAATCATTTTAGGTGTGGCAGCCGCAGCGCTTGTCGGCCTCGCTTCATGTAACTGTAATAACTCCGACAAGGTCTGCCCCAATAAGGCTGCGGGTAACGACAATGACAAGGAGGTACTTTACTCCGGTATTCTTCCCAATGCCGACGCTCAGGGTACTGTCTACACTCTTAAACTCGAATTTGACGCTGATGACAACTACAACGAAGGTGACTTCACACTCGTTGAAAATTCGCTTGCTACCGACACAGTAGCTGCTTCAGGCCTCAAAATCCTCGCCTCTTCATATTCAAAGGGTGACTTCCGTAAGGAGGCTAAGCAGGTTGATGGCACCACTATCAATTATGTACGTCTGATGCCGGATGCAAAGGATGCTTTGGGAAATCCCTCAAATGCTTCGATGTACTTCATTATCAATGAAGATGAATCACTCACCATGGTAAATGCAGAGTTGCAGCGTTCTGAAACTCCCGGTCTCGATTATACCCTTTCGGTCGTAAAATAAAGATTACAGATAACATTTAATATCCCGGCGGTGATGGTTTCCACCATGGTACTATCCCCGTCGGGATTTTTTATTTTATGCCTTCCAACCTGTCAATAACCTGTAGATAACCTGTCTGAAACTACCTTATGAGCAGCATATAACCTGTCTATAAATCCTTGATAACTCACTATTCATAAATAATATAGAATTTGCCGAAAAAACAGGTGGCATCTGCTCCGGTAGTTATTCAAAACTTTTGACAATATTATTTACAACCTCATCGCCACTTTTCGACAGTTTTTAACATCTCGTAAAGGGATAATTTATTAACTTTGCCATCGCAACAGAGGTGTCGATAACATCCGCATCTGCATGATAGTGAGCTGTGCCGTATGTTTATAAGCTGTACATAAACCGACGGCAAACTACAATAACTCATATTTCCAAATTTTCAGGCAGAAAGTTATTGATACTTATTGACACCATTTGTTATTATTGTTTATATA
>CAMWRB010000242.1 GCA_947176545.1 uncultured Porphyromonadaceae bacterium | reverse complement strand
TATCGGTACCTCCGAGGAGAATCGAACTCCTATCTAAAGTTTAGGAAACTTCTATTCTATCCGTTGAACTACAGAGGCATTTTGCGCCTTTGGCGTGTAAGTAATGCAAATATATGTAATTTGTGTAAAATTAGCAAATTATTGTGATTTAATTTTTCACAAAGAGTGTTAATGAATGTATATGTTGCTATTCGGGATAGATACGCAGATGTGTTTTTTTAACCGGATGCAACATGAAATTTTAAATCTCACGGGGTTAGTGTACGGGCCGCAGGCTCACGCGCTCACCGGGGGTATCGGGCACCTCCGGATTGAGACTCTTGATGACTGAGAGTTTCATGCCGTAACGCTGGGCTAAAGAGTGCATCGATTCTCCGTCGCCGATGGTCGCTGATGTCACCCCCTCGGGAGCCTCCTCAAGCTTCTCCTGCAGATATACCTCTTCCCACTCCTTGATTTCGCCGTCATGCTCCTTGTCATTATATTTCAGCAGCTTATCTTTCTTGATTTTTAACTCCTTGGCGAGCATCCCGTATGTGTCGCCCGGTTTGGCGATGACGTAATGCAGTCCGCGCGAGCGTCTGACCGGATGGCTGCGGCTCAAGGTCTCATGGATGAACGAGACTGTCTGTTCGGCCTCCGGATTGACGGGCGAGTCATAGAGGTACAGGCTGTATGTCTCTATGATTGAGATAAGGCGTGCTGCGTAATTCGGGTCCGTTGCATAGCCGCACTCCTTAAGGCCGCGTGCCCAGGCGGCGTAATCACCGGCCGGGAGGTTGAAGAGGGGCTGATAACGGTTGCGGCAGAGGAAGCGCGAATGGTCTTCATAGCTTTGTGCCACCGACTTGTAGACGCGGAAACATTCATCCGGTGCATCATCATTGCGCAGCATAGTCTCTCCCTGCCAGTCGCGATGACACTTGATGCCGAAATGATTGTTGCCTTCGCGTGCAAGTGTCGAACGCCCGGCGGCACTCTCCAGAAGTCCCTGAGCCAGAGTTATAGAGGCCGGGATGCCGTAGATGTTCATCTGCTCGACAGCCATGACATTGTAAGCGGCGATATAATCCTCGTATGCCCCCGCCAGTGCCTGAGTCGAGAGGCAGAGGAGCATACCGGCAGTCGTTATTGCTCCGCATATGAAAGGTGAGACTCTATGGCGTATGATATATGATATTGCTGACAACATATTATGATTACAAATCTGAGACCAATCTGCGATTCTTTTATCAAAATTAATAAAAATTAAAACAATTATCCTCCTTATTACATTAAATAAATAAGAATAATAGGGTTTTGCATATTTCACCCTACCGACAACCGATAATATTATCAACAATGACACAAAAGACCATCTCTACTATTATTAATGTGTGCGGTTATGACGAGTTGAGTGAGCAGGACCGTCATCTCATCGATGTAGCCAAGGAGGCTACCGCCCGTTCATACGCGCCATACTCTAAATTTCATGTCGGGGCCGCCTTGCTTATGGATAACGGTGAAATAGTGGCGGGGAGCAATCAGGAGAACGCCGCATTCTCGTCGGGAACATGTGCCGAGCGCTCGGCGTGTTTCTATGCCGCGTCTCAATATCCCGGTGTGCCTATCCGCAAGATTGCGATAGCCGCATGGACACGGTTGCATCATAATGAGCGTGACAGCGATGAGCTATGCTTCCAGGGAAAGCCTATTTCACCCTGCGGCTCGTGTCGTCAAGCGCTGCTGGAATATGAAGCGCTGTATGGTCCGATAGAGGTATTGCTCTATGGCCGGGACGAGGTGTATGTATTACCCTCGGTTTCCTCACTGATGCCATTAAGTTTTACAGAATTTTAGAGTTTTGTCACCAGAGGATGTCCCTCAGGCGCGTCGAACAGCGGCATATATTCCTGACAGGAAATAGCGCTACGCCGGTATGTACTGAATAAACTTTTGTTATAAATTATTTTAAATTCAAATCAAATATGAAGCAATATCTCCACCTTACGCGTTCCAAACTCATGGCGTTATTCACCGCTATGGTATTATCGATAGGATTAAGCAGTTGTTACGTGGATACCGGTTGGATGCCTCAGCCTCCCGGAGGATGGTATGATACCTTTTATGATTCGCGACTCAATGGTTATTGGCAACTTCAGGCCATCAACGGTGCCTATGTAAGCCGCTATGATGTCAATTATCTCTATTTCGGTGGTGCCGGTCGCGGCCGATACTACTATTATGACCGTGGACAAGCTTTCTGGGAGAACACGGCCTATTGGTGTCAGGATTCGACCAATCCCTCTACGCGTTATCAAATCAATCTGCAGTATGAGACCACCGGCCAGCCCACCACGATGAACTATTGGTTTGAGGATGGCGGTTATACCCTCTGCATGCAATGGTTCTCCGGAGCCGGCTACCAGACCTACGTATACAGAGCCATCAACTACGCCCCCTGGTAATACCGCCCCGAAAACTCCGACTGTCCTCCGATAATTAACATTCCTTAACAAAATTATACAAATTTTAATTTGCCTAAATATAAGCCGTTTACCTCCCGAATCAGCAATAAAAATCGATTTTTTTGCAAAAAGTCTTGACAGAGGCCGAACTTTTATATAACTTTGCATTCGCGTTTGAGAAACGACGCCTCCCTGCT
>CAMWRB010000241.1 GCA_947176545.1 uncultured Porphyromonadaceae bacterium | reverse complement strand
CCTTAGTAGCACGTTCACGCAGAGCATCGCGTGTCTCCTTTTGCAAAGCTGAGGTAAAGTCTGCATAACTCTCGTTGGCAATAACCGTAAGCACATTTATGTCGTGTACGTTGTCGCCAAGCAACTCCTTATCCTGACGGATACCATTGCGGTCAACTGCTATACGCAAACCGCGACCAACCTCCTGACGTTTGGTGGTGGTTGAATTGCTGTGGCGTAGGGTACATATCTGAAACACATTCGGATTATCCCAACCCTCGCGCAAAGCGGAGTGAGAGAAGATAAAGCGTGTCGGTTCGTCGAAACTCAGCAAACGCTCCTTATCTCGCAAAATAAGTTCGTAATCTGATTCATCTTCTGATACATCGCTTTTCCTGCCGGTTTTGGAATCAACCATTCGTCCTGACTTCTTGTCAATGGAGAAGTACCCTCGGTGTGTCTGATAGGGAGCGAATCGGCGCAGATACTCGTTATAATCTTCATCAAAGATATGGAATTCTTCATTGACAAGTCTGGCATACTCTTCCTCGAAAATCTGTTGGAACACACCTTTTACCGGTTCGCCATTCTCATCGTACTTGCGATATTTCCCTACTTCGTCAATGAAGAAGAGCGACAGACATTTTATACCTTTCTTGAACAACTGACGTTCCTTCTCGAAGTGTGCCTTTATCGTCTCTCGTATTTGAACGCGCTGCATGTGCAACTCGTTGGAGTCGCCTATGATTTCGTCTTTGCGTAATGTCACGCCATTAGTAAAGGTCACATATCCTACAGGATGTGCCGTATTGCCCGGATTGATTTCAGCAATATCGTAGCCACGATACTGCTCCAATTCGTTAGACTCTACGAACAATGAGTCACCGACACTAAGGGTCTTGAAATGTCGGCGGGGTTCACCGGCTGCATTCTTGACTTCGATAGATATTCGAGCCATTGGCGGTTTTGTCGGAGACAGTACGATATCTTCGAGGTACATATATCCGTTAGTGCCACGGAGATTTTTCAACTCAAAACCTACAACTTTGATGCGCTTTACAAGACGTTCGCGGTAAGCATCGAGCGCGTCTAGTGCATAGACGGTATCATGCTTGGTGCGGTGCGTCGCTGAATAATTCAATACGAACAGAGGATTGAATTTTTTGAGAGAAGCTTGTGTAGCTGCACCCTCCATCTTCTGCGGTTCGTCCATTATGATTATCGGGCGATTAGCTGCAATCACGTCAATGGGACGGCGAGAAGCAAACTCATCGCGCTTTGAGTAAATGATACGGCTCTCTTTTGAGCGGCCTCCCTCTTTGAGCGAAGCTGCGAACGCCTGAGTATTTATAATCATCACGTTTAGCCCTGCGTCCTGCGAGAACTGGTCGAGTTGATTGAGGTTTTTGCTATCGTAGACAAACCAACGCGCCTTCTTACCATACTGCTCCATGAAGTGATCTTCAAGCATACGGAAAGACTTTGCCACGCCCTCGCGTATGGCAATACTCGGCACAACGATGATAAACTTCGACCAACCGTAGAGTTTGTTAAGCTCAAACATCGTTTTGATATATACGTAAGTCTTACCTGTACCGGTCTCCATCTCGACATCAAGGTTAACGGCACCCAAGCCATCAATTTTGCTGAGATCTTTTGAGAGTGGTACTCCAGCTGCTGTCTGAACGGCATGAAGATTTTCCTTTAATTGCTTAGAGGATAGCTCTACATCTGAGTTGCGGTAACCGTCATCATCCCCATCAAAGCGAATAATGCCGGAATCTTGTTTACCGAGGTCCCGACGATATTTTGAAGAGTCACGGTTAGGTTGACCGGTGAATATGGAAGTCGTATTATCGACAGCCTCGGTCTGGTAGCCTTGTATCTTAAACTTGAACTTCATTGCGTGGCTCCTCCTTTCTGCAATAAGAACAAATGTTTTTGCATCTCAATCTCCTGACGCAGTTCTTCCTCGGAGGGAAGAACGGTCAGATATTTTGATGCGAACAACTGTTTGCTTCCATTGAGCATAGAATATTTTGCAATGTCCTCGCTTGTTTCTGCACAAAGCAATATTCCAATGGTCGGGTTATCCCCTTGAGTACGTTTCAGGTCATCGTACATACGGACATACATATCCATCTGTCCGACATCCTGATGCGTTATCTTTGTAGTCTTCAGGTCAATCAGTACAAAACATTTCAGTAAATAGTTATAGAACACGAGGTCAATATAATAGTCTCCGGCATCAGTCACAATGTGCTGCTGACGTTCCACAAAAGCATATCCTTTGCCAAGCTCCATAAGGAACTGCTGGAGATGGGTGATAAGAGCGCTCTCAAGCTCACTTTCTGTATATGTGGCATCTTTTGCAATACCAAGAAATTCCGTCACTACCGGCGACTTTATATACTGTTCGGGTGTAATGACAACATTATCCTTTGCAGTCAACCGATTCATTTCATCAGAAACCGCATCTTTATCGGAAGAGGCTAACAGACGGTGGTAATACTGCGAGCCGACATTTCTTTCCAGAGTCTTTACCGACCACATTTGCTGAGCGGCTTCGTCCATATACCACAATCTGGCCTTTTCGTTCTTTTCTCCGAGAATAGCCTGAATATGAGACCATGTGAGATTTTGCAGACGCGTCTGCAAAATCTTTCTGTCCGGGAAATATATATATAGCT
>CAMWRB010000240.1 GCA_947176545.1 uncultured Porphyromonadaceae bacterium | reverse complement strand
ACTTGCCTTCTTCGGCTTTGAACTGCTGACCTTTGATTTCTACGATTGCGTACATCGTTTATTTGTATAATTTAAAATAAATTATTCCGTGAGGCGACACCGCGAACAGTGTACTTATTCATGCCTTTGCGGTTTAAACGCACAAAATTAATAATTTTTGTACTCATATGCAACACCCGCCTGACCTTAACTCTGATTTTTAACAGATTTTTTATTAAAATCTCTATATTCATCCGTTATCCACGCGATGTCACAATGACGAGAAGCCATTCAGTTCATAATGCCGGATTCGACGGATTATGCTCTGAACAACGTCTTCAGTTCCTCCACACGGCGTGAATGAATGCCTTTGTGGATTTTGCCTTTATACTTGCAGAAACTTGTATAAACGTTCTGGATATTTCGGTTGCCTTTCTTAAGCATTGTCACCAATGAAGACCTGTTTACGTGACCGATACCGACATTGTAAGCCAACACACCGAGCAGTAATGCATCCTTGCCGTAACTCTTGTACATATTGACTAATTTACTCAGGTCCTTACGCAGCAATGCGTCCGCTTCCGCTTCGGTCAGCACCTGACCTTTCTTAAAGTTTTCACCCGGAAGCACTTTATGGCCATACCCAACCAGGGGCCAATGTTTCGCTGTATGCAGGGTCTCATATTTCTTAATCATTCTGACAGCCTGCTCAAAGTCATGGTGCGAATAGAGAGAGGTAGTTGTAGCATAAGCTAAACCGGCTGACATCAACATTATAGTCAGCATGACTAGTAATTTCTTCATAACTAAAACCATTCCCCGATTGATTATATGCACATCGACCATCCCGGTCGCTCATATATCTTCATTCCTCCTTTCGCACTCATGGGAATGAAAACGAATTTTTGTTTTAAGGGTTATACATCTGAATATCAATTACACTTCATAGCGAGTGCTGTCTGTGCGAGGTATTGACAGGAGTGACATCACAAGCCATTATTTTGGAGAGGACTCATTTTGTCTGCTCATTGTCACGGAGGAACGAAAGAACAGCCTGTTATCAACACTAAGGATGACTCAAGAACTGTCGGAGTGCTTCCTCACACAAATCTTTATATATAACGTCCGCAATTAAAGATATGTTGTATAACATATTTTGAAAAACGTTAAATTATGTTAATACTTTAACATAAAAGACATCCGTCGCATTTAACCGGCAACGGTTTCTGCGACGGATGTCTATTATTTCGGTTATAGGCTAATGAACAGTTTCTATTTGCTAATGAAAAGTTTCTATCATAAGCCTGCGTTTGGGAATAGAGTCCGATACATACGTGTCGGGGATGTATCGTTACTTTCCGGTCATTATATCGAGGACATACAAGTCTGTGGCACGCATGGCATCACGTCCTATAGAGGTCAGATTTCTTATGGTACGATCCACATCGTCGTCTACGATACCTTCGCTGCTTGTGACACACTTCCCGTTCATAGCGAGCATGGCTGACATCAACGCTGTCGATACCCCGGAACTGACTTTCATAGCACATGACGGTTTGGCACCGTCACACACCATACCCGTCAGGTTGGCGACCATGTTCTTGACCGCAGCACATACGTTTTCGTAATTACCTCCCATGAGATATACCAACGCACTGGAGGCACCGGTCGAAGCGACTACACATCCGCATAATGCCGACAGACGACCCAGACTCTGCTTGATATATATACTTGTGAGATGGCTCAGAATAAGTGCGCGTATCAGATGTTCTTCATCTGCCTGAATATCTTCAGCAAACGAAACAACCGGCATCGTGGCCGTGATACCCTGGTTGCCACTGCCGCTATTGGACATTACGGCTGAGGTGCAACCACCCATTCGGGCATCACACGCAGCTCCGGTATAGCTTATCATGTGAGCAAGTGGTGTATCACCGAAATATTTCACGCCGTGCAATCTTACAGTGCTTCCCAACGAATGTCCGAAGTCTGAATTAAGTGCGAGTTCGGCGGCAGCCTTGTTGAGGTCGCGGGCCTGAAGGATAAAGCCGATTTCCTCCAACGGAGTGGTCATGGCAAACTCATACACTGTTTTCAAATCCAGCTCAACATCTCCCTCAGCCGGTGACTCTACGACTTCAGCATCGTTCTCCTTGGGGACCTCGTTGTATATGACGGCTCTGTTCTTCTCAAGATATATGAAGTTGGTATGCTCACGCGATATTACCGCTCTGACACGGTCGGTGTCATAGATAGCCTCCACGTCAATATGCAGATTGGATGGAGCATTCTCATGCAGCTTGATACTGATACATTTACGGTCGATATACTCCTTACCGGCTTCGACAGCTTCGGGAGTCACGTCGCGCAACACTTCAAGACCATATTCCGACTTGCCAATCAACGCACCGAGCGCCACAGCGATAGGGAGGCCTATCATTCCGGTACCCGGAATACCGACACCCATCGCATTTTTGAGAATATTGCTGCTCAGACGCAGATTAATTCTGTCCGGAGTATTGCCTAACAGTTCGGTGGCCTTTGCCACACACAGCGATACGGCTGCAGGCTCCGTGCATCCCAAAGCGGGTACAACCTCACGCTTGATAAGGTTTATTATTGATTCGCGTTTTTCCTTTGATAACATGATATAGATTAAATTGAGAGATTATTCATCCTCTTGCGCAAACAG
>CAMWRB010000239.1 GCA_947176545.1 uncultured Porphyromonadaceae bacterium | reverse complement strand
TCCCTCGGCTCGTGGGCTCGTAGAGGGCTATCATCCACCCATTGACAGGTCTTTCGCAGTTTAAAAACTGCGAAAGACCTGTCAATGGGTGCCGACATCGTTCACTACTTCAAGATTGTGGAGGAGGGTGCAGGCACAGCACAATATGAGGAGCGCGAGCTTACTCTTCTTAACACGTCCAACGGTGTTCCCCGCGTGCGTCTTGAGCATCTTGATATCGCTGCAGAAACTGACAATGAGACTTACGGTTTCGCCATCTCCTATAAAAACGGCGGTATGTATATCGGCGACAAGGATGGTAACAAGCTGTATAATGAGGAGAACGGCAACGTAGCTTACTCATTCAACATGACCTCAAAGAAAGGGAATGTAATCTCTTACAGCATCAGTCCGTGGATAACAGAGCAGGGTGAATATACTATCGTGATTCCCGCCGGTTGCTTCGCAGTCGATGGTGTGGATATCAATAAGGAGTTCGTGCGTCACTTCACCATCAAGGACAGCGAACCGACATGGAGCATACCTCTGTATGAGGGAGCTGAGAGCGGTACAGGTACTGTAGGTTCTCAGGACCATCCGATGCGTGGTTTCAGCGAGATTATCCTTACATTCCCCGAGGACGTACAGGTTAAAGCCGGTGAGCCTACTCCGGACAATACGCCCACACTCACTACAGTTTCATTCTCCGGCTCAGGTTCAAACCGTTCTGAGTTGAACACACCTGTTGACGGTACTACTGTATCAGTGGGTGCCGAAGGTCACCTTGCAGTAATTGCATTTGACCCGCCGCTGACAACAGACGGTGACTACCACCTGACTATACCTGCAGGATGTATTCAGATGCTCGGTGCATTAGGTGACTATGTCCCTGTTAGAGCTTACAGCACTTACTTTACAATCAATGATATCACTACTTGTGAGATTACTCCCGTTACTGACAGCAATGTCGTGAAACTCGACGAGATTGATATCAAGTTTACTGAGGCTAAGATAGTAACCCCCGACCCACAAGCTGATGTTAAAATCACATTGTTCGACGAAGAGGGCAACGAGGTCAATGGTCATACATTGGCTATCAACATGGATGGTCTTACTGCCAAAGTTTCTATCTCTCCCGCTATCACGACTGCCGGTAAATATCGTATCGCGGTTCCCGAAGGCCGTTTCCTCTGTCAGTCATCCGCTAATGATGACCCGGAAAAGACTCTCGCATACGACCTCTGGTATACAGTTGTTGACCCGACATTGGTTAATGTATCTCCCGCTGTCGACAGCGAGCTTACCAAGCTCGACCGCGTAGCTGTCGAGTTCTACAACGCAGTTCGTATCGAGTCTAAGGAGAGCGCCATCAAGATTCTTAACGCCAACGGTAAGGAAGTGACAGGTTATACAGTTTCTGTAGAGGTTAATCCGGTTGATGACCAGGAATACTTCATCAACCTCACACCTGCCATCACGGCTTCCGGCAAGTATACTATAGTAGTTCCCGCAGGCTCATTCGCCTGCAAGTATTCTGTAGACGGCGAGGCACGTGAGAATGAAGAGTACACTTTCGCTTACGTAGTGAAGAATCCGACATCATGCACTATCGCTCCCGCTGACAACAGCAAGGAGCTTGATGAAATCGAGACTATCACGTTCACCTTCACCAACGCATCTGTGGTGACTGCCAATGCCGCCGCTGCAATAGCAGTCGTTGATAAGGATAGCAATGCCATCGAAGATGTTACAGCTTCCATCAGCATTGAGGACAATGTGGCCACAATCACATTCGAGCCCGCCATCACTATTGCCGGTGATATCAAGGTGACTGTTCCCGAGGGTACATTCAGCTGCAAGCGTCTCGCCGAAGAAGAGGCTGTCGCTGCCAAGGAGTATGTGCTCAACTACAGCATCAAGGACCGCAGCCCGATGAACTTCGACGTTAATGAGGGTGGCAAGGAAATCCTCGTGCTTGAGCATATCACAGTTGAGTTCCCGAAGGCCAAGTATGTCGAGATTAATGACGAAGTGACTGAGGAAATCACAGTTACTCATGTTCCGACCAGCACACCTGCCCAGGTTATCGCCCGCATGGGTGCTCGTGCTCCCGAAGGTGCCAAGACTTACAGCGTAACAGCTAAGAAGCTTGCCAGCAAGGATAATGCAATCGAGCTGACAATCAGCCCCGAGATTCGTGAGGCCGGTGAGACTACAGTCCACATCCCGGAGGGTAAGATTATCGCTGACGGTCAGAGTCTGCCTGAGTCACACTCAGTATTTGCTGTCAAGGGTGACCCGACTCAAACATGGGTAGAGATGATGTACGGTGATGATGCAGAGGTTACAGTCATCAACACTAACGGTGTAGTGCTCATGAAGAATGTACCTGCATCAGAGGTTCGCAACCTTGAGCCCGGCATGTATATCATCAACGGTAAGACAGTGCTCGTTCGCTAATAGAGACGAAAACCTGAAAAAGAGCCGCACTCAGAGTGCGCTCCGGATAAAAAGAGGGATGCCCGCCGGGCATCCCTCTTTTTATCTCCCTGCTCCCGAAAACGCGAGCGCACCCGAAGACAAACTGAGCAAATCAGAAAGGAAATGGTAAAAAAATAACCCGCTGTTTTTTCAGCGGGCTTTGTATGGTTGGCGGAGAGAGAGGGATTCGAACCCCCGGAGGTGTGACCCTCAACGGTTTTC
>CAMWRB010000238.1 GCA_947176545.1 uncultured Porphyromonadaceae bacterium | reverse complement strand
CCGCCAAAAGAGGAATAGCGGAATTTGCCGGAAAGCTCGGTGGTATCGCCGACGCTGCAGTCTGCTACACAGGGGACCCCAAGGATGAAGCTCCCGCTGCTCAACCCGCCAAGAAGAAAGGTTTCTTTGCTCGTCTCTTCGGTGGTGCTGACGAAACTCCGGCTGCTCCCGAGAAGATATTCACTGATGAATATTTCGTAGAGAAAGCTAAAGAGATGGAGCGTCTGGGCGCCAAGATGGTGACTCTCAAGGATATGGCCGGTCTGGTAAATCCTGCTCGCATCTTCACTCTCATGCCCAAGCTCAAACAGGCTCTCACAGTGCCCGTGGACTTCCACACACACTGTACGCCCGGTTACGGTCTGGCCTCAGTGCTTACCGCTATCATCAAGGGTGTTGATATCGTCGATACCAACATATGGTGGTTCGGTGGCGGTTCTGCTGCTCCGGCTATCGAATTGGTATGGATTTTCTGCCAGAAACTCGGCATAGAAGTTGATGCCAACATGGAGGCCGTTGCCAAGATAAGAAAGGAACTCAAGGCCGCACGTACAGCACTCGCAGACTTCGACCTCAACAAGACCAACTGGCCCAAGGACTTCGACGAAGCATACGCAGCTATGCCTGCTGAAATCAATGCAGAGTTTGACCGCGCTATCGCAGCAGCTACAGAGAACCGTGAGAACGACCTTCTCGATGCCTGCCACAAGATTGAGGCATACTTCGGTTTCCCCAAACCCAACGAACTGGTCAAGAATGCCGAGGTTCCCGGCGGTATGTACTCCAACATGGTAGCCAACCTGCGTCAGCTCGGTGCTGAGGATGTGCTCAACGAGGCTATGGCTCTTATCCCGAAGGTACGTCGCGACGCCGGTCTGGTTCCCCTCGTGACTCCCACATCTCAGATTGTAGGCTCACAGGCTGTGGCTCTTGCGCTCGACCGTCGTAAAGGTGCACCCGATTATACCAACAAGAACAATCAGTTTGTAGCTCTCGTCAAGGGTGAATATGGTAAGACTCCGGTTGCTGTTGACCCTGCTTTCCGTGAGAAGATTGCCGGCACACCCGTCGAGACACCCTATGATGTCAATTCATACCGCAAACCCGCAAACCCCGAATTGGCTGAATTCGGTGGTGTACAGCTTGCCCAGAACGATGAGGAGTATCTGTTGCTCCAGCTCCTCCCGGCAGTAGCTACCGGCTTCCTCAAGAATAAGCGTAAAGCCGAGTTTGAAGCTGCCAAGGCTGCCGCTCCCGCAGAGGCTCCCAAAGCTGAGAACAAAGCTGCCGACAAGCCGGCTGACACTATCACCGGTCCGACACTGAAAGCTCCAATGGGTGGCACAGTGATAGAAATCCTCGTTAAACCCGGCGATACAGTCAAGATGGGTCAGAATGTCCTCGTTTATGAGGCCATGAAGATGGAGAATGACCTCGCATCAGACAAGGAAGGCACAGTCAAGAGAATCCTTGTTGCCGAAAATGATGTGATGTCTACAGACCAGCCCATCATCGAATTCGAGTAATATCAAACGACCCAAATCAAAAGAGAGTGCATTCTGACGGATGCACTCTCTTTTTCTATACATACCTCTCTCCCAATCCTCTAACCTAAACACTCAAAAGACTCCGCCCTATAATTCTTATTATGACTACGGACCTAATACTCATAACTACACTAATACTCATAATGATGACAGTGACACCATTACTCCAGATGACCACTAAGAACCATAAGGCGTAATGTTATTAATACCTCTCCCCCGACTGAATAAAAATAAGCCGGGTCGCAACATCTTTCCGATGCGCGACCCGGCCTGAAATTTCTTGCCAATCGATTACTTCTTGGTACGATTGCCGTAACGGCTGCGGAACTTGTCGACACGACCTGCGGTGTCCACGAGTTTCTGTTTACCTGTGAAGAAGGGGTGAGAAGAAGATGTAATCTCAAGCTTCACCAGAGGATAC
This sequence comes from uncultured Porphyromonadaceae bacterium, assembly GCA_947176545.1. Taxonomy (GTDB): domain Bacteria; phylum Bacteroidota; class Bacteroidia; order Bacteroidales; family Muribaculaceae; genus Lepagella. The sequence goes on along the minus strand of CAMWRB010000238.1, from coordinate 722 downwards.
TCCTTACCGTCAATCTCGATTGTCTCTCTTGCAGCTACTGTAGAACGGGTGATGAATGTCTCGTCATTGGACATATCTTTGAACACCACTTCACGGTAGTTAGAGGGATGGATGTCTTTTTTCATCGTAGTTAATTTTTTCTGCAGTTAAAAAATTAAAGATTTATTTCTTCGTACCTGACGGAAGCATCAGACACTCAGATAATTAAAAGCGTGACAGGTCGCGACCCCATCACATCGGCCTACAAAATTACAAAAAATCTCCCGTCCCACCAAACATTTCCCCCTTTTATCCATTTTTATTTCCAACATTTCGTTTTTGAATCTACGACATTTCGTTTCGTTGCGTTACTCTCGCTACTATCGCATTTTGTAGCATTTCAGTCATTCCTTCAGAACAACCGGTCGCCGAGCGACGAAATCTATTTAACCCGGTACGAAGTGCCGGGAAAAGAAAAAACAAAAGTCTTTAGCCCACAGCCTCGCTGACGAGAGGAGTTGAGACGGCTCGCTGACGAGAGGAGTTGTGACGGCTCGCTGACGAGAGGATTATGACGGCTCGCTGAAGCTCACCTCCGGGACAAAAACTCATCTTTCTATTAATACTGATTTTAATACTCCCTATCTCCTCTTAAGTTTACTCCTTATCTCCTCTTAAGCTTACTCCCTATCTCCTCTTAAGCTTACTCCCTATCTCCTCTTAAGCTTACTCCCTATCTCCTC
>CAMWRB010000237.1 GCA_947176545.1 uncultured Porphyromonadaceae bacterium | reverse complement strand
ACCATACAGCATATACTCCATGCGTCTTGCCAAGAAAGGTGAGCTTATGACCAATGAGAAGGACCAGGCCGTACTGACTCTGATGAAAATCAACAACCTCATTGAAAAGGACTGTACCCCCGTGACCCCCGAGATGACGCTCAAGGATATGGTGACTGTTATCTCTCATTCGAGCCGTAACATATTTCCGGTTGTTGATGCCGACAATAATCTGAAAGGTATCGTCCTTCTGGACGATATTAGAAATATTATGTTCCGTTCGGACCTCTATCGCAAAATGACCGTCAGCCGGTTCATGTCTATGCCTCCGGCAAAAATAGAAATTCATGACTCTATGGATAAGGTCATGAAAATTTTTGATAAGACCAACGCGTGGAACCTTCCGGTCGTTGATGATGGCAAATATGTCGGATTTGTCTCAAAATCAAAGATATTCAATTCGTATCGACGGGTATTGCGACACTATTCCGACGATTGACACAATATCCTCAACTTAAGTGAAATGAATAAGAATCTCAAAATAGTTTTCTTCGGCACTCCGGAGTTCGCCGTGACAAGCCTTGACGCTTTAATCAAAGCTGGATTTAATATCTGCGCAGTCGTCACCATGCCTGACAAGGTTGCAGGCCGCGGACATAAAATAATTCAGAGCGATGTGAAGCGTTACGCTCTCGAACACAATCTGCCCGTCTTGCAACCTGAGAAACTGAAGAGCCCCGATTTTGTCGATGCTTTGCGCGCCATTGATGCTGACTTGTTCATAGTGATTGCATTCAGAATGCTTCCGGAGATTGTATGGCAGATGCCCCGACTCGGGACATTCAATCTCCATGCATCCCTGCTGCCGAAATATCGCGGAGCCGCACCTATCAATCATGCTGTAATGAACGGCGAAACCGAGACCGGCATAACTACATTCTTCCTCAAACACGAGATTGATACCGGCGACATGATAATGCAACGCTCCATCTCTATAGGTGAAGATGAGAACGTCGGTTCGGTTCACGACCGTCTTATGAGTATCGGAGCCGAGGCTGTTGTAACAACAGTCAATGACATTATCAACGGGACACTTCATACCCGACCTCAGCCCGAAGGTGAGTTTATACCTGCTCCGAAGATTTTCAAGGAGACCTGTCGCATCGACTGGAACAAGTCCGCACGTGAAATACACAATCATGTCCGCGGTCTTTCGCCTTACCCGGCGGCATGGACCCGAATGGTGACGGTTGAAGGTAATGAGACAGACCTGAAAATTTTTACTACTTCGTTAAAAGGTATTCCTCAATTGCCACCGCTCGCACCGGGTCAAACATATATTGAAAAAGGCCATCTGTATGTCGGAACATCAAGTGAACCGGTTGAAATTTTAGAGCTTCAGCCTGCTGGTAAAAAACGTATGGAGGCCGGAGCCTTTATATTGGGTTATCACCCGAACGATTTGGTTTAAAATATTCGCTCTATATCATTTTTATGAAGATTGAGGAGTCAGACATCAGACCGGATAATGAGGACAACGTGATATCCGCAACCACCGCCAAAAAGGTTGTCAATATTTTGCTTGACATACTTTCCGGCCACGGAGTCCGGATGAGCGTATGTTCGCCCGGTTCACGTAACATCCCTCTGTTACTCGGAATAAAGGCACATCAGAATATTGACTATCGTGTGGTCACAGATGAACGGGTTGCCGGTTTCATTGCCTTGGGAATGTCCGTAACCACCGGACTGCCTGTGATGATGGCTTGTACTTCGGGGACAGCATTGCTCAACTATGCTCCGGCGGTGGCCGAAGCTTTCTATCAAGGAATACCTCTGATTGTAGTCAGTGCGGACAGGCCTGAAGAGTGGATTGACCAGGATGATTCCCAGACCATACGACAATATGGAGCGCTCGCCAATATTGTCAAGAAAAGCTATGACATAAGTGATAATGATATAGAACGACCTGACGGACAGTGGTATGCGGAACGCATTTTCAATGATGCGATGCTCGTGGCGACTACCGGAAAACCGGGTCCGGTCCATATAAACATACGCTTTACTCCTCCTTTAGGTGTCACCGAACCGGTGACACCGAGTACGTCACGCATCATTAAGAGTATCAATCCTCTATGCGAACCCAATCGTAAAATCATACGCAAATTGGCTGAACAAGCCTTGAACAGCAGAATCTTATTGGTAGCCGGATTTATGACACCCGATTTTCGCATGAACCGGGCTGTCAATAAATTCAGACAACACGATAACGTAGTGGTGATGGCCGAGACAATATCCAATCTCCATCTGCCTGCTGAAGATTATGTCATCGACACATTGCTGCGTGACTGCAAACCCCGGACTCCCGATTTGATTATTTCCGTCGGAGGTGCCCTTGTATCAAGGATGCTCAAGGAATACCTCCGTGATATCGCAGTTCATAATAATCTGACACATTGGAGTGTCGGTTACAATCATACTACGGTGGATTGCTTCAAATCGCTTACCTCCAAAATCGAATGTGACCCGGCAACATTTATCGCTCAGCTGAGCGCTGAGATGGCACATCTTATTCATAAAAAAGACATCATCTCTCCCCACGCCTGTTACCAATCGGCAGTTAATGAAATGCGACGAGAATCAATCAGTCAGCTGACGTTACAGACAGAACATGCGGGCTGGTGTGAGGCGCAGGCTTTCAGATATATAATGCAGGCCATAC
>CAMWRB010000236.1 GCA_947176545.1 uncultured Porphyromonadaceae bacterium | reverse complement strand
CTCACATACATAATTATCTTACCCTGAGCGCAGATAGGCCGCAAGTCATCGATGCCCCCCACATTGTCATAATGTTCATGGGTAATTAATACAGCATCAATATTGTGTATACCCTCACGTATCGCCTGCTGCCTGAAGTCCGGAGAGGGGTCGATAAGAATCTTTAGACCCATCGTCTCAATCAGAGAGGAGCAACGCAGTCGCTTGTCGCGCGGGTCTGACGATATACATGTATCGCAATCACATCCGACCTCAGGTACGCCCTTTGACGTTCCCGAACCGAGTATTGTAATCTTGATTTCAGTATCTATATAATTGACTTCGGGCTGAAGCCAGACATGAAACATACGGTTTATCTGGCGTCGCACCTTTTCGGCTAACATTGTAACATCACCGGCAGTGGCATTCCCCCTATTGGCAATTACCAGACAATTATCCGGATATACCACAGCACCTCCCACAGACGCATTCTTGAGACCGGCGTGCTCGATAAGCCATCCTGCGGGGACTTTGACATAGCCTGTATCCCCGATCTAGTGGGACCCTTGCTGCACTTCATCAACGCGATACCGGGGGATGTCGGGACAGGCAATGAGCATCTCTTTCTCATAGTATGCCTGACGAACTATGGGATTCTTAAAGAAGCTTCCGGCACTTCCTATGACAGCGGGGTTCGGGAGTTTGGAGTCACGGATTTTAATTACTTCCTCACGCACATCGCGAAGGGTAGGAACATGGCCGAGTCGCTGTTCCAATCCGCGGAGAGCACCATATTCGGTATTGGAGGCAATTTCAGACCTGTGAAGTCGAAAGCTAACCCGCAATACGTAGTAGCGGTCACGCCATTCATTCTTAAACTTGCTGTCTCTGTATGCGAATCCGCATTCTTCACCCGGGATTGTCTCTACGCGGCGGGTAGTGCGGTCAAAAACCTCCACGTTATGAATTATATCGCCTGCCTCAACTCCGTAAGCCCCCACATTCTGAACCGGAGATGCACCAACCTCACCGGGAATGCCGGATAGATTTTCCATTCCGGCAAGGTTATGCTCCACACAATACTGTACCAGGTCATCCCACTTTTCCGCAGCTCCCGCTATCACGAAGACGGTCTGTTGGTCATCTTTACGGTCGTATTCCACAATACCCTTGATTGCAGAATGGAGTATCAAGCCGTTAAAGTCATGTACAAACAGAAGATTACTTCCACCTCCGATATGGAGCACTTCATTCTCCATATACTCATCCGAGCGACAGATGCGGGTCAGTTCCTTCCAGTCGGCATATTCAGCATACAACGCAGTCTTTACCTTGATGCCGAAAGTGGTCAGGTGAGTTATATCATAATCGGTTTGAAATGTTATGTCTGACATCTGAATGAGAGTTGATTATTAATTGTTGTTTGAAAGGTTGGCCTGAATTTATTTATTTTGTTCTGTCCCCACTTTGTATTCTGTCAGAAGGCCGTCTCTGAAGAATAGTACCGAGCCGTCTGCATATCGCCATATGTCGATAGTACTGCTGTAGTCTCGTGTCGCTGTTACGTCATCCGGACTGCCGAGGGCAAGCCGGCATTCATTTTTGTTCATACCAGTGGAGACGGAACCCTCGCATATATTTTGCCATGTCTCAGCGGGAATGCTTGAATATAGTTTATGCGGATTGTCAAGGGCGAAAAGGGATGCGAATACGCGGGCACTTCGCTCGCCAGTGTCGAAGTTCATGAAGTAAGAACCCTTTTCACCTGATGACTGTAACGAAAAATCGACAATCATGGGATGTATCTGTGTCCCGGGGCGGACTCTCTCAATGACAGCCTCAATATACTTGACACCGGCTTTACGGTTTCCGAGACTGTCAAGCCAGTTGGGTGAAAGGAGGAAGACTTTTTTCCCTTTGAGAAGCGCGTCAGTCTGTCTTACCATGTCGAGGTCAATCAGCATCGGTAATCGGTCTGACACTATTTCTTGCAGTCTGTTGAGACCGGAGAGACGTGTTGAGTAGTCAAGTCTTTCTTCCGGTGAAATTGGTGACGTACTGCATTGAGATTTTGTGAAGATGATATGATACTCCTCGTTTCCGTCAAATCCGGTGGTGCTTAACAATTCTGAATAAATCAGCGTATCCCCTTTGGTTATCATAGGAGTAGTGCTTCCGGTTGAAGGCAAGAGAACGCGGTCTATTCTTTCATCGGCAACAACAAATCGTTTACCGGGAAGCCATTCTGCTATATTTACACCCTTTATATCCTTCATCAAGAGCTGTTCGGCAGTCGGTTGCAGCAATTTCTTCTCTTCGCGGGATATAGTAATCTTTTTAGTACCCTCGATGCCTGTAAAACACCCCTGACACATGACCGCTGTCAAAATAATTGTTGTAATGACCGGTATAAGATTGCATATGATTTTCAATCGGTCAAAAGGGCGTGACGGCATTATGTAGTATCTCGATTGCCTCATAGTAGATGTTCTATCTACAAATTTAGTGAAAAAAATTGATGTAAACCCAAGTTTGCATAGTAGTATTGGAATTTGTATAATAGAATATAATAAAATTGGAGTCTATATTGGAATTTGTGCTACTATGAATAGAGGTAACAAATGCAATAATAATGATGTGTATCAAAAACAGCAAGACGACTTGGCAATAAACCAAGTCGTCTTGTTGTAGCGGGATCGAGAATTGAACTCGAGACCTCCGGGTTATGAATCCGACGCT
>CAMWRB010000235.1 GCA_947176545.1 uncultured Porphyromonadaceae bacterium | reverse complement strand
TAGCGGTGTTATCGTAAAGCTGATAATCAAACTTTGCCATCAGATGATACGTTCTTAGTTGGCTGTCTTGTCAAAGAGTGCCATTTTAAAGATTAGGTCTACAAGCTCGTCGATACCTTCACCGGTGAAGCAATTGGTGAAGACAAAGGGTTTGCCCGGACGCATCAATTTGGAGTCGTGGTCCATTACCGAGAGGTCGGCATGAACGTAAGGAGCAAGGTCTGTCTTGTTAATGACCAGTATATCGCTCTGAGAAATACCGGGACCATCCTTACGCGGTATTTTGTCACCTGCAGCCACATCAATTACATAGATAAAGAAATCTACCAATGCCGGGCTGAAAGTCAATGTGAGATTATCACCTCCGGACTCAATGAGTACAATGTCTGTATCCGGAAATTTTGCTTCCATCTCTTCAACTGCTGCTATGTTCATAGAAGGGTCTTCGCGAACTGCAGTATGGGGACATGCACCGGTCTCGACACCGATGATTTTGTCTTCTACAAGTATACCCTTCAGGGTTTTTCGTACGTGTTTGGCATCCTCGGTCGTGACTATGTCATTGGTAATGATAAGTACTTTCTGACCTAATTCGAGAAGACGAGGGGTGATGGCTTCAATAAGTGCCGTCTTGCCGGAGCCTACAGGACCTCCGATGCCTATTCTACAAGTTTGACTCATAATTATATAAATACAGGTATCACAGCGGCCCGGTGACGAAGAGAAGAAATACCGGAAATGCCATGAAAGACCGTGTGGATTATTAAATATTAATTCATAAACATACGCATCTTGCCTTTCTCATGCATAGACGCAAGTATATCAAGTATAGGAAAGAATGCATGCATCTCGTTGAGTTGCATATCCGCAACCTCCTCATATAAACTATCTATATTGTCAGAGATAGCATACAGTATTTTCTGCGTGTCATAATGCGAAACGCGGACACAACGGAGAGCAGCTGAAACTACCATATTGACAACTCCGTACTGATGCGAACAAAATAGATTCCGCTCGTCAATGCCTGCGGCTGCAAAGGCGAGTCCCTGAGCGACCGGAAATGTGCCCGGAACCAATCCTTTGTTGATGTCAGAAAGCCATCGGCTGATTAACGGACTGTCAAAAAGTTGGACTGCGAGTTCGCCAAGTTTCTTGCCCATGCGGCATAACATCTGTCGGGCTTCATCATTCATCTTACAGAGGATAAGGGTTTTGTCTGCCTTTGAAATCGCCTCGTAATCAGCTTTTAAATATGCGCGATGAGCATGTAGAGCCGCAATGCCGTCGGTGTAGGCTGCCTGAACAGCCTGCGAGCGGGTGAAGTCCTCCAGAGTACGTGCGTTATTTACAATATTTTCGTATGCAGCCGTCTCAAGACCGTTGGAGAATGAAAATGTTCCAACAGGAAATGTACCGTCCGAAAATTGTAACAGACGCATCAATTGTGTCAATTTGGTATCACTCATGTGTGTGGTCGTGATGATGACCATGCTGATGGTATTGTTCGTGGCTGTGAACTATATGTCCGTGGTCGTGCGTGTGTGCATGGCTTTCATGGCTTGCGCCACCAAAGAGACGACGTATCTCGTGAGGAGCCATATATGGGATGACATCCTGACCCTTTTGAAATTCGTATGTTATGCCGGGAATATTATGCGTTTCCATTACAGAGAGCATAACCTTACGGTCTACGGTAAGAGGCACGTAGACTTTAGTCCCTTTGACTACAGCGGGCCAATGCTGATTACCTATAGCGTGGCCAAGTTCAAGGGAGGTACGAATGATGGTATCTGTGTCAAGATTGCTTATCCCGTTGAGGTCGATGACCAATACCGGGTTCAGTTCGAGCCTGAGTACGACAGCCTTTTTTTCAGCTTCATCATAAGCTATAATGTCTCCATCGACTATCTGAGTATGGCGGGCCAATGCAACGGGATATTCTTTGCCCGATATACCCTTGGCAAGGAATCTCGATTTTTGAGCTGTCCATTGGTCAAGAAATATTTCATCGACTTCAACGTTCTCGAGACGTTGTCTCCATTCGTCAGAGAGGTTAAGATTGCCGAGAATTTCAGTGTAGATATTCATATCTTATAATAAATGTTATATTAATAAGAGAGAGGCGAAATGATATTGGTAAGGGTGTGGTATCAAGTCACTTCAAGAGGCTGTACCCTTGAGCAAGGATATACTCGTCATTCTCACCGGGGAGATAACTGCAATATATCGTTTGCATCCGGATACAGCCTCATGAAGGTATATGATACTTCAGTTCAAAGATTTAGCTAAACCAGTACAGCTGTGAGAGGGGAAGACTCTTTGCCGGCGGAACATAGGCCAACTCTCCATCCACTGTCACATAGAATGTCTCGGGATTGACTTCGATATGCGGAGTGGCGGTATTACGTATCATATCGGCCTTTGAAATCTGACGCGTACCGTGCACCGGATAAACTATAGACTTGAGGTCGAGTTTCTCCTTGATGCCAAGGTCATAAGCGGATTGTGATACGAAAGTCATGCGGGTTGAAGGCAGACATCCTCCGAAGTCACCGTACATAGGACGCATAATCTTAGGCTGAGGAGTTGTAAGAGATGCGTTGGGGTCACCCATGTTAGCCCAGTTGATGATACCACCCTTGATGACAAGATTGGGTTTGGTGCCGAAGAATGCGGGTTCCCAAATCACGAGGTCAGCCATCTTACCCTTTTCAATTGAGCCGAGCACATC
>CAMWRB010000234.1 GCA_947176545.1 uncultured Porphyromonadaceae bacterium | reverse complement strand
AGCGCAATGAGCAGGCGCGTTACTGGATGATGGAGACTATCGACGAGCAGTTGCGTTCGCGCTTCTACAACACCCCGGAGGTAGCCGCACTTCTCGAGCAGAAAGAACTCCGTGTGCTCAACAATGAGCAGTCATCCTTTACGGCAGCGCGCGATGTGCTCGATTTCTACTTCAGTTGCTTATGAACAAACTATTGAGACGGGCCGAGGAGAAGGCCCGCAGACATCCCGAGAGGGTAGCATTCCGCTTCTGCTGGAAGAAGGATGGTGAGTGGCTCGCCACGACGCGTGCCGAGTTTGTGGCTCAGGCCAAGGTCGTGGCACGCTCGCTTTGTGCCCTCGGGCTTAAAGAGAAAGATACAATCGCGATTTGTTCGCCCAATACACCCCAGATATTGATTACGGAGTACGGGGCGTTCTACAATCGCCTGGCTGTCATACCGCTATATAGCTCCAGTTCGCAGACCCAGTACGACTTTATCGTTGCCAACGGCGGTGCGCAGGTGCTCTTTGTCGGTGACAAACATCAATATCCGTTGGCCTATCGTTACTGGAAGGAGCATCCCGACAAGATACGGTGTATCGTCATATATAAGTATGACGGCATAGCCCGTGAGGCTGACGATACGGTGTCAATCGGATGGGACGACTTCGTGCGTATGGGTATGGAGGCAGTCCCGGAGATTGAAACCGAGGTGTCGGAGCGTGCCGGCCGCGGACTCCCCGAGGATATGGCCACGCTCATCTACACCTCCGGTACCACGGGAGAGCCCAAGGGTGTCTGCATAAGCCACAGCAACTATGACGCGGCGATGGATATGCACCTTAAGTTGCTCACCCAGATTAACGAGCATGACGTCAGCATGGCGTTTCTGCCGATGTCTCATATTCTGGAGAAGGCGTGGTGCTATTTCTGTATCACCCGCGGACTGGAGATTGCTGTCAATTACGACCCGCGTGTCATACAGGACACCATCAAGGAGGTTGAGCCCAACCTGATGTGCTGTGTGCCCCGCTTCTGGGAGAAAGTCTACGCCGGTGTCAAGGAGAAAATATCGAAGATGTCGCCGATGCAGCGCATGATGGTGACACGTGCCATAAAGGTCGGCAAACGTCGTAATCTGGACTATGTTCGCCTCGGTAAGGATGTTCCCGCACTTCTGGAGAAGGAGTATCAGTTCTGGGACAAGCGTATATTCTCGAAGCTTAAAAAGGCCATAGGTATTCCCAACCCGAACTTTTTCCCGACGGCCGGTGCCCCGCTGTCGGACCGCATATGTATGTTCATGCGTTCGGTAGGTATAGATGTCATCATCGGTTACGGTCTGTCCGAGACAACAGCGACGGTAAGCTGTTTCCGCGACAAGGGTTACGAGATTGGTACGGTCGGCAAGCCGTTGCCGGGCGTACAGGTGCGTATCGACGACAGCGGTGAGATACTGGTCAAGGGAGATTCCGTGACAGCCGGCTATTACAACAATCCGGAGGCCAATGCGGCCGCCTTTACCGACGACGGTTTCTTCCGTACCGGTGATGCCGGCTATCTGACCCCCGACGGAGCGATTGTGCTGACCGAACGTGTCAAGGACCTCTTCAAGACCTCCAACGGCAAGTATATAGCCCCGCAGTTGCTCGAGAGCCGCCTTGCCGAGAATAAATATATAGACGAGACGGCGGTCATAGGCGACCAACGCAAGTATGTCACCGCGCTGGTAGTGCCCAATCTGTCGCAGCTGCGGCCGTGGGCCGAGAAGCATGGTGTCGATATAGAGGATACCGAGAAAATGTTGCGCGACCCGAAAGTCTATGACTTCATGATGAAACAGATAGATGAGGTTCAGGCTGATTTGGCCGAATTTGAGAAAATCAAGAAAATCTATCTGCTCCCATATCATTTTTCTATCATGCACGGTGAGGTGACCAATACGATGAAAGTGCGTCGTCCGGTCGTGGCCAAGCGATATGCGCGTGAGATTGAGTCGATGTACGAGTAGGGTGACGGTACGGCTGATGGATTGACGATTGGTCGATGTTACTTTCCGATTAGGATAGCAGTATGAAGATGGAAGAACATATATTGACGGCCGAAGCCACCGTTCGTGAGGCTTTGGCCGCGCTCAACCGGTTGTCGGGAGGGAATATGACCCTGTTCGTAACCGACGGGCAGGAGCGTCTTGTCGGGTCGGTGACGGACGGCGACGTGCGTCGCGGCCTGATTGCCGGTGTCTCGCTCGATGATAACGTGTCGATGGTGTATCGTCCGGAGTGTATGCGCGTATATGCCGATGAGCCTCGTTATCAGCGTGTCGCGGAGGCAAAACGACGCGGCATCGCATTGCTGCCGCTCGTCGATGGTGAGGAGCGGATAGTCGATTTGATTGATTTGCAGACCATCTCCTCATCGCTTCCTGTCGATGCGGTGCTGATGGCGGGAGGTCGCGGCGAGCGTCTGCGTCCGCTCACTCTTACCACACCCAAACCCCTGCTCCCTGTCGGCGGAAAACCGATTATCGACCATAATGTCGATAATCTGATGGAGTGCGGCATAGATAATATTTATGTGACCGTCAATTATCTTAAGGAGCAGATAATTGACCATTTCCGTGAGCCGAAGTATGCGGAGACCGTTCATTGTGTCGAGGAACCAAAGCGTCTCGGAACGATGGGGAGTCTTGCGCTCTGTCAGGGGTTGAGACATGACACGGTGTTGGTAATGATCAGAGGCCTGATGACAAAT
>CAMWRB010000233.1 GCA_947176545.1 uncultured Porphyromonadaceae bacterium | reverse complement strand
ATCTGCCGCATTGCGATGTCAGTGGCTGCCATAAGGCCGTTGACCACGTGCTCGAGTCCGGTGCTGCTGCGGAAACGCAGACTTGTACGGTCACCATTGACATCGATTGCCACATTCTGTTCAGCCGCATCGACACTCATCGTCACGCCCGAGGGCAAAGCAATTTCACTGACCGAATCGCGATAGGCCAGATTTCTGACCTCCAAATCCGCATTATACAACCATCTCTCCGGCCGTAGGCGTCCGTTTACAGTAATATCGCTACGCAGCGCGGATGGTGCTTCCATAAACCCTAAAGCATACATGTCGAGATTATGAAGCATTATGTCACCATTGACCGTGTAGTCATCATCGGCTATCGTACCGCTGAGTACGGCCTCGATATCCGCTATCCTGTTGGGTGAATCGAGTTCGACATGATAACTGCCGTCTTTAAGCATGGCTTGCAGACTTATATCCCGCAGCAAATGATTGTTATATACTATTTTATCGAGACATAGAGATACATCTGTCCCGGCTTTTGCTTTCAACGGATTGAATCCGGCACCACGTGCCTTGACGCTACCCGACACCGTGCCGATACCAAGTGTCGGCATAAAGTGGGCGACATTAAGATTGTCGACCTCAACATCGGCAACATAGCGTTCACTGTTCAGACCGACCGACGCATCTGCAAGGACACGGCCGTGCTTGGTGACAAGTGACATATCGAGAGTGTAATCCTGACGTATGGCACCGGCGGTTCCTGATATTTTAAGTGGGGGGATGTCAAAACCCAAATCACCGGTGAAACTCTTCAGCGGAGCCGGATTAACAACCTCACCGTCAAGGTCGAGGGAGGCGACAAGATTTTTTATATCCAGTGCATTACGCGCCGAACCGGAGGCACGCAGACTGAAAAATCCGGACATAGCCGCATCAAGCTTTCTGACAGTCACATTGTCCAACGTACCGACGGCATCTATTGTCGCAGTCAGAGGTGTACGCGACGGCAACTTCGACAGATACGGTTTCACATCCGGCATAAATGCTTCTATATCCGGCAATCCCAAGCTTGCATCGGCCTGCACATTGACCGTCGCAGACGGTTCGAGTTCCATCAATGCGTAAGGGATGTCGGCTGTAGCCGCTATCTGTGAGAATGGCGTACGCAATTCGGCACCCTCTATACTCAGTCCGGATTCATCCACGGCTATCAGACCCGAGCCGCTTATCACCTGCAGACCGCTTCGCTCCTCTGCCTGGACACGTGTCAGAGGTAGACGCACCGTGGTAGCCTTGTTATAGAAGTCACGCATTCCCAACCCCACATTGCTCACCTCGATATAATTGGCATCAAACCCGGGAAGGGGTGTCGCCCCCTTGATGGCATATATGCCACGCACATTGTCAATAGCCACACTGTCTCCGCGAATTATCATCGGTGGCGAGGCCGGATTGACAGTATCGACCGGTGCAGGATTGGCCGCCACATACTCCGGTGTAGGGGCTATATACTTGAAATCACCACCATTCATAGTCAGCAGTTTGGCGGTGATGTCGTTTGTACGAAGATTTATCACACCCTCACGCAGTCTCAGAACCTCGGCATTGACGGTCAGCGTGTCTATAGTAGGCAACATGAACATTGCGAAACGCACGTTTCTGACATCCGCATCATTGACCTTGATTAGGAACGGGGTGCTTGTCGTATCCTGGGGAGTATATTGCTGCTTCCATACATTCATATATAGAGAAATATCTCCGCCATCGAGATTTACACGGTTAATGTCAATCAGACTTGTAGCGATATTGACACTGCTCTTGTCGTCGACACTCAGCTTGTGTGCGCGCATCTTCATCACCATCGATGAGTCAGGCGACACAAAACGATAATAACCGTCCGTAAGGTCGAGCTTCTTGACCTGCACATCCAGTTTCAGCAATGGCATGAGCTTGACATCAGCGACAGCCTCACGCGCATACATCATTGTATCGCCGGAAGCCTCCACTATGGACACCCCTTTGAGCGAAACATCAACCGGAAATTTCAGCAGCAGTTTCTCGATACTGATTTCCATCCCGGTACTCTTGCGCACCATCCGACAGGCCAAATCCTTGACAGCCGTCTGAACCGGAGGAATATAGAGCATCACCGGCAGCAACAGTATCACTACTATCAGCCAACCGATACATTTTAGCGGAATCCGCAGCCAGGGCCACTTTATGAGATGCTTCTTGCTCACTGTTCCGATTCTCTATCTTTTTCACTCTCAGCAAACAGGTGAAGTGACTGATATATAATCCATATCACCCCGCCGAACACAGCACCGATAAAGTCCGCGCCCATATCGAGAATTTCCATCGAGCGACCCGTGCCGATGACATCCTGCAGACACTCGGTCAATATTCCGAGTATTCCGGCGGCAAATACCACCACAGAGATTACCGGCAGACTGACCTGCTGCCATCCGCGCGAACGCATCAAGTCAAAAAGCACGGCAAATGTAAGCACCATGAACATGGCGGCATGCACCACCTTGTCCGCGCCCTCGAAAAGAGGGACATCCATATCCCCGACAGGGTGAGGAGCGAGTGTGAGCCACAGCACTGCAGCCAATATCAATATCGAGGGAATCCATACAGGCACATAGCGCGCCACATGCTTTAATCTTTCTATTCGCGGGGTCGTCTCATTCATAGAGTGCAAATTTAATACTTTTTAATATATTACCAAAAGTGTTTGACTATTAACATGTCAAAATTCTCCTCTCTCACCGCAAACTTCTCAATAT
>CAMWRB010000232.1 GCA_947176545.1 uncultured Porphyromonadaceae bacterium | reverse complement strand
TCCACGAGATAACCAAACCGGCCATACTCAACGCCATCGCCAATCCCCGCGATATCGACATCAACCGTGTCAATGCCCAGCAGGCACGTCGCGTACTCGACCGAATCGTGGGCTTCGAACTCTCACCCGTGCTATGGCGCAAAATCAAACCGGCTCTCTCGGCCGGACGTGTGCAGAGTGTGGCCGTCAGACTCATATGCGAACGCGAGAAGGAGATTGACGCCTTCCGTCCGGAAGTCTATTACCGTGTCACAGCACTCTTCACCGAGCTGAACTCCGGCGCGCATATCAAGGCGGAATGCCCCAAACGTTTTGAGGATGAGGCTACAGCAATGCAGTTTATCGAGGAGTGCCGGCAGGGAATTTTCGCTGTCAGCGATGTCCGCGTCAATCCCAACAAGCGCTCACCGCTCCCACCTTTCACCACCTCCACCCTGCAGCAGGAAGCCTCACGACGCCTCGGCATGACCGTAAACCAGACCATGGTTGTCGCCCAGAAACTCTATGAGGACGGACGTATCACATACATGCGTACCGACTCACTCAATATCTCAGCTCTCGCTCTAAAGGATATTTCGGCTACTATCAACAAGGATTTCGGCCACGAGTATCTCAACGTGCGCCACTATCACACCCACTCCAAAGGTGCGCAGGAGGCTCACGAAGCCATCCGTCCGACATACGTCGCCGACCGTACCATCCCGGGGACAACGGCCGAACAACGCCTCTACGACCTCATCTGGCGTCGTGCTGTCGCCTCGCAGATGGCTGATGCAGTGGTCGAAAAGACCGTTGTCGACATCGAGGCCGAAGGTGTCAATACAGGATTCCGCGCTGAGGGTGAAGTAGTGAAGTTCGACGGCTTCCTCCGTGTCTATATGACCGAAAGCGTGTCCAAAGAGGAGATGTTGCCACCGATTGAGCCCGGCGACCGCCTCGACAAGGAGGAAATAACCGCCACCGAGAGATTTACGATGGCACCGCCGCGATACACCGAAGCCACTCTGGTCAAGAAGATGGAAGACCTCGGTATCGGACGACCGTCTACCTACGCGCCGACAATATCCACAATACAGCACCGCGACTATATCAAACGCGGAGAACGCGACGGCGAACCGCGTGAGTATGACCAAATCAGACTACGCGCCGACGGGACAATACAACGTGAGACACTCACCGAAAACACCGGCTCTGACAAGGGGAAACTCGTGCCTACGGATGTCGGTATGATTGTCAATGACTTCCTCACGGAATACTTCCCCGACATACTCGACTATAACTTTACCGCCAAAGTCGAGGAGAAGTTTGACGACATCTCTGAGGGTAAGCTCGGATGGAAAACCGAAATCAACGACTTCTACGAAGGCTTCCACCCCTCGATTGTCTCCATCACCGACATGAAGATGGAGCACAAGGTCGGTGAACGCAGTCTCGGCATTGACCCCAAGACGGGCAAACCGGTGTTTGTCAAAATCGGCCGTTACGGACCTGTCGTGCAAATCGGCGATGCCGGCAACGAAGACAAACCTCTCTTCGCATCCCTCAAGAAAGACCAGAGTATCAACACCATAACACTCGACGAGGCGCTCAAACTCTTTGACCTGCCGCGCGACCTCGGACTCTATGAGGGCAAAAAGGTCGTGGCCGCCATAGGTCGCTTCGGACCCTACATACGCCACGACTCCAAGTTTGTCTCCATACCCAAGACTTTGGCTCCGGAGACCATCACGCTCGATGAGGCGGTCGAGCTTATCAATGAGAAGCGCGCCAAGGAGGCTAACGCTCTCATCAAGGAGTTTGAGGAGATGCCGGGTCTGCGTGTGCTCAACGGCCGTTACGGTCCCTATCTCGCTTACAAACCGGAGGGCGCCAAAAAAGCCGCCAACTATAAAATCCCGAAAACTCAGGACCCGGCGGCACTGACTCTCGAAGAGGCCAAGAAACTGATGAAATAATTCGCGCCAACCGTTAGCGCGTCAATAATTGTACATATAACTATCATTAACCCTTAATATGACTACCCAAGACCAATTGAAAGAGCTGGTAGAGCGCAAGCTGGCGCTGAGGAGGTATCTTTGACATCGACAGCAAGAAGATAGAAGTTGAGGAGGAGGAACTCCGCACGCATGTGGCTGACTTCTGGGAACATCGTGAACAGGCCGAAGCACAGATGCGCAAAATCAAGGAACTCCACTTCTGGATAGATTCCTACGAGGCACTCGACAAGCAGGTCGGCGAACTCGAACTCGCTTTTGACTTCGTCAAGGAGGGACTCGTCTCCGAGGAGGAGGTCGACGAGCAGTACAAGCTGGCACTCGAACAACTCGAGAAACTTGAGTTGCGCAACATGCTGCGTCGCGAGGAAGATAAACTCGGCGTCGTGCTCAAAATCAACTCCGGAGCCGGAGGCACCGAGAGTCAGGACTGGGCCTCGATGCTCATGCGTCTATATCTCCGATATGCCGAGCGACACGGCTACAAGACATCCATCGCCCACCTGCTCGAAGCCGACGATGCCGGCATCAAGTCGGTCACCATCAATATAGAGGGTGACTTCGCCTACGGATTTCTCAAGAGCGAAAACGGGGTGCACCGCCTCGTCCGCGTTTCACCATACAATGCCCAGGGCAAACGCATGACCTCTTTCGCCTCAGTCTTTGTAACACCTCTGGTCGACGATACCATCGAGATTAACGTCCAGCCGGCTCTAATCAGCTGGGATACATTCCGCTCCGGAGGCGCCGGCGGTCAGAACGTCAATAAGGTGGAATCAGGAGTCCGTCTGCGTTACCAGTACAAAGACCCTTACAC
>CAMWRB010000231.1 GCA_947176545.1 uncultured Porphyromonadaceae bacterium | reverse complement strand
GTCGTTGATACCGTCACCCGTCATGGCTACAATATTTCCACCTCTCTGCAAGTCTTCGATAAATTGTGCTTTTTCTTCGGGCAACACATCCGACTTTATCTCTGTGATACCGACTTCTTCAGCTATCCTCCTTGCAGAAGTGAGATTGTCTCCCGTGAGCATAATCACATTTATGCCGGCATCGAGCAGTTGTTTCACCGCTTGTGCAGAACCTTCCTTGATTTCATCCGATATACCGGCTACAGCAAGGGTTTCGGTCCGGTCACCAAACCAGACTATCGACATACCTTCCTCCATCATCCCGTGTGCAGCCGACAATAGTTGCTGACTTATTCGGATATTAAGTTGGTTGAAGAGCTTTTGATTGCCCGCAACGTACATTTTACCGTCATGTACACCGGTCACTCCAAGCCCGGGTAATGTCTTGATGTCGGTGATTTCATTCACTGACATATTCTCTCCAAGTGATGCAGCAACAGCATTGGCAAGCGGATGTCCTGAAGCGCGTTCCAACGCGCTGAAAATATTGTCTGAGTTCTCGGATTTCGGTTCATCGTGATATACTATCTTCTGAAGTGTGGGATGTCCTACGGTTATAGTGCCTGTCTTGTCGAAGACAACGGTATTGACCTTTCGTGCGGTCTCGATGCTCTCTGCATCCCTTATCAGAATACCCATATCGGCACCGCGTCCGATTCCGACCATAAGAGCAGTCGGAGTGGCAAGTCCTAATGCGCAGGGGCAAGCGATAATCAGGACGGTAACGGCAGCCAGAAGACCATGGGTGATACCGGTATACCCGTCAAGGAGCAACCATAGAATAAATGTTATGACAGCTATGGCAATGATAACCGGTACGAAAATTGATGCGATTTTATCTACGAGCTTCTGTACCGGCGGTTTCGTACCTTGAGCATCCTCGACCATCCGGATGATTCGAGCCAGCAATGTCTCTCCTGCCTGAGTCGTTGCTTCGCACAGGAGAGTTCCGTTTCCGTTGATTGTTCCGCAGAATACTTTGTCTCCCGGAGACTTTTCCACCGGTATCGGCTCACCGGTGAGCATACTTTCATCGACTGACGAGTCTCCTTTGGTGACTATGCCATCAACCGGTATTCCCTCACCGGGGAGGATACGCACGATGTCACCCGGTTCGATTAGGCTTACATACCGCTGTGTCTCGGTTCCGTCCGGCAGAACGACCGTAACATAGTCCGGTTGCAATCCGTTAAGGCGTTCGATAGCTTCCGAAGTGGTCTGCTTGGCTCTCGCTTCGAGTGTGCGGCCTATCAGAATGAAAGCGATAATAACAGCGGCCGCCTCAAAATAGACGTGAGGCTCAATACCGTGTTCAAGCCAGAAACCGGGCCAAAACATATTGGATATGCTGAACAGATAAGCGATACCCGTAGAGAGAGCCACAAGTGTGTCCATGCTGCAAGTGAGATGACGCAGCTGTTTCCACGCGTTGATGAAGAATTGCCGTCCAAAGCAAAACAGGACAAGTGTAGTGAGAATCAACTGGATGTACAGGCCGACGGTCGAGTGCATCCACACCATGGCAATAATCATCACCGGGAATGCAAACAGACAGGCGAACAGGGTGTTATATTTGAGACGTCGATAATTGCGTGCTTTAGCGGACGCTGCAGCCCGCTTACGGTCATCATCTATGAAAAGCTTGTAGCCTCCGTCTGCAACAGCTTTGGCAATATCCTCAATATCACAACCATCCTCTATAACCAGACGGGCTGTAGCCGCCGCATAATTGACGGTGGCTTCTTTGACTCCATTACTGTTAGCCAATATCTTCTCAACGCGGGCGGCGCATGCAGCACAGCCCATGCCACCGACCGGATATGTCTTTTCATTCATAGTACAAATTTAATAAAAGAGTATCAAGGAGTGAAAACTTTAATCAGGTATAAGTTTAAAAATTTACATTTTTTTAGTAAATTAGCATTGTAAAAACAGAGAAGAATAAATTATGTCACAAAAACCGAGTATACCTAAAGGGACACGTGATTTTTCACCCCTGGAAATGGCGCGCCGCAACTATATATTTGATACTATCCGTGATGCGTTCGGTCTCTTCGGCTACAAGCAGATAGAGACACCGGCAATGGAAAATCTCTCGACATTGATGGGCAAATATGGCGATGAGGGAGATAAACTCCTCTTTAAGATATTGAATTCGGGGGATTTCCTGAGCGGATGTAATCCCGATGACTTGGAATCCAAAAATTTGCCTCGACTGACCAACCAATTGTGTGAAAAAGGATTGCGGTATGACCTAACGGTGCCTTTCGCCCGTTTTGTAGTCCAGCATTTCAACGATATCCAGATGCCGTTCAAGCGCTTTCAGATACAGCCTGTATGGCGTGCGGACCGTCCTCAGAAAGGGAGATACAGGGAGTTTTATCAATGTGATGCGGACGTTGTCGGCAGTACTTCACTCAACAACGAGATAGAATTATTATCCCTCATAGATTATGTATTCGACAAGTTGGGTATCCGTACCACAATCAAGGTCAATAACCGCAAGGTTCTGACGGGAATAGCCGAGGTGATAGGGAGTCCCGACAAGATAATCGACATCACCGTCGCGATTGATAAGATAGATAAGATAGGTCTCGATAAGGTTAAAGAGGAGTTGCGCGATAAGGGATTGCCCGAAGAGGCGATAACCGCTCTTGAACCGCTGTTGCTTTTATCGGGAAGTACCGAAGAGAAACTTGCCCATCTGTCGGAACTCCTCGCATCCTCCGAAATTGGCATGAAGGGTGTTGAGGAACTTAAAACTGTTCTTGAGGGGATTGCAT
>CAMWRB010000230.1 GCA_947176545.1 uncultured Porphyromonadaceae bacterium | reverse complement strand
TTTCGGAACGATCCGCGAGCGTATCGGCGCATACATGAAGGATCTCAACATTGAACTGTGGAAGCTTGGTGTCACTGCTAAGACACAGCACAATGAAGTAGCTCCCGCACAGCATGAACTTGCACCTATTTATGAGACGGCAAATATTGCAGTCGATCACAATCAGCTGGTTATGGAGACCATGAAAAAGGTAGCCGGACGCCACGGACTTACCTGTCTGCTTCATGAGAAGCCCTTTGCAGGTGTTAATGGTAGTGGCAAACACAATAACTGGAGTCTTGGAACCGATAAAGGTGTATTACTTTTCTCACCGGGAAAGACCCCGAAACAGAATCTGCAATTTATAACCTTCGTCGTCAATGTAATGGCTGCCGTCCATAAGCATAATGCACTGATGAAAGCCACCATTATAAATGCGACCAACCAGCATCGCCTGGGAGCAAACGAGGCTCCTCCGGCTATTATTTCAATGTTCCTCGGCACACAGCTAAGCAAGATACTGGATACACTCGAGAACGAAGATGCGGAAACAATTATACTGGAGGGTAAAGACACTATGACCCTCGACATCAGCCAGATTCCTGACCTTATGATTGATAATACCGACCGCAATCGTACAAGTCCGTTTGCATTTACCGGCAATCGTTTTGAGTATCGTGCCGTCGGGTCTACCGCCAACTGTGCATCAGCTATGATTGCCCTTAATGCCGCTGTGGCTGACCAGTTGAACAGTTTTGCTGATGAGGTATCCAAACATCTCACCAAAGGTATCTCTATCGAACATGCTGTACTCACTGAAGTCAAAAAACTTATAAAACAGTCGCGTGCCATTCACTTCGACGGAAACGGATACAGTGACGAGTGGAAGGAGGAAGCTGCACGTCGCGGACTTGATGTCGAAACATCAGCTCCCCTGATGTACGATGCATATCTGCGTCCGGAGAGTGTTGATATGTTCAAGCGCACCGGAGTTCTTTCTCTCAAAGAACTTCAGGCCCGTAACGAAGTCAAGTGGGAGATGTACAGCAAAAAGATACAGATTGAAAGCCGTGTGCTCGGTGACCTCGCTATCAACCATATATTACCCGCGGCTACAAGGTATCAGAGTCTGCTTGTAGAGAATGTATTTAAAATCAAACAACTCTTCAAAGGAGAAAAGGCTGATTTCATAGCAGGACAGGATATGAATACCATCGAACAGATGGCCGGCCATATGGCAGCAATCAGAGCACTGGTTGAACAGATGATTGATTATCGCCGTATGGCCAATAAGCTCACTGACGAACGGGAAAAGGCAATTGCATACCATGATAACGTTTTCCCCTGCATGGAGGAAATACGCAAGAATATTGACAAACTTGAATTGATGGTAGATAATGAAATATGGCCGTTGCCGAAATATCGTGAGTTGCTCTTCATACGGTAATCAAGTATATGATTTGCGGATACATATTGATGTATCTGTAATCTGAAAATCAACTACTGCATTCTGAGTATTACAATAAAATGACCCGCTTACAGAAAGAAAGCGGGTCATTTTTTACCTTTATAATTCTTCGCAAAATATCCGGACACTTTATCAGCATTTGTTCAGCAGAGACTGCAAACGTTGTTTATCTATGTTCCTGCCGATAAAAACAAGTTTTATCATACGGTCTCCATACTCTTCATCCCAATCACGACGAAGCGCCTCGTCACGAGCCAGCATTATCTCCAATTCTTCGGCGGGAGCAGATGCATACCACAAACCTGATTCCTTAAGATTTTTCTGGACACCGACCTGCTCAAAGAGATAAGACATATTCGGACTTTGACTGAAATATATCAATCCCTTGCTGCGTATTATCTCTACGGGCCAATCTTTAGCTACAAATCTGTCAAATTTATCCAAATCAAAGGGACGTCTCCTGAAGTACACCCATGTTCCAATACCATACTCCTCCGTCTCACCATGGTCATGGTCGTGGTGATGATGATGATGTTCATGATTGTGCTCATGGCCGTGATGGTTCTCCTCATGATGATGAGAGTCCCCGTGCTCATGTTCATTATCATGTTCGTGAGAATGGTTATGATGCACGTCATGCTCATGACTATGACCCTCAACATTTGTCTCCGGATTTTCGACCTCCCTTATCCACGTTGCTGATGTAGCAGTCCGTTCAAAATCAAACAGATTTGTATATAGGATATCTTTGAGCGGAACATCCGCATAGTTGGTCTCGATAACAGGTGCTACAGGCTGTAATGTCTTGATAATAACCTTTATTTCATCAGCTTCCTGCCTTGAAATCTCATCGACTTTATTAAGCAATATCAGATTGCAAAATTCTATCTGGTCAATTATCAGATTCTCAATATCCTCTTCATCAAGATTTTTTTCTAGAAGATTGGAGCCGCATCCGAACTCTGTCTTTAGTCTGAGGGCATCCGTAACCGTTACGATACAGTCCAGACGGGGGAGTGCTGTCACATTCTCTGTTGTCGGCATGGACTGCATCGTACATATGGTGTTGGCTATCGGAGCCGGTTCGCATACGCCACTCGCCTCGATAGCAATATAGTCGAAACAATCCTTTGCAAGCAATTCAGAAATCTGCGCCATAAGGTCAGCCTTCAAAGTGCAACATATACAACCGTTCTGCAGTGCTACAAGGTCTTCACTTCCGTTCTGACCGACAATACCACCTTTCTGAATAAGCGATGCATCAATATTTACTTCACCGATATCGTTTACAATGAAGGCAAACCGTATACCCTCTGCATTATTGATAATGCTGTTAAGCAAAGTATTCTTACCACTACTCAGATCGCCTGTTATAATATCAAC
>CAMWRB010000229.1 GCA_947176545.1 uncultured Porphyromonadaceae bacterium | reverse complement strand
GACCATGATGATGTTGGACTTCTCGACCTCCACCATATCCGCATCGTCATCAATGGCTTCTTTCAGAACCTTTTTCGGACTTTTATCCGCGGCATTCTGTTCCTGCTGACGAATACGCTTATAGTGATTGTAGACGGCGACAGAGAGGTATTTCTTGGCCTCTTCCTGACCTATGACATACTGGTCGAGATACGCCTTAATCTCCTGTGGCAGAGGAATGGGAGGTAAGGGCTGAGCACCCTGTTTATGACCCTCGGTCTTAAACCTCTCCGCAAGTTCGGCATCGCGGGCATTGTCAATATATTGAATGCAGTCAGTACATAATGTCAGGCCGTCGACGACACTCACCACCGGAGTTGCCGCACAATCGACATTGCCGCACATTATACACCTTGCAGTTACCTTTTTTGCCATTTATTATTTCTTACGGTTATTGACCAGAATTTTGTCAATCATTCCATACTCCTTGGCCTCCGAGGCTATCATCCAGTAGTCGCGGTCAGAGTCCCGTTCAACCTTTTCGAAAGGTTGGCCGCTGTGGTCGGAGATGATACGGTACAGTTCCTCCTTCAGTTTGAGTATCTCACGTGCCGTTATTTCGATATCGGATGCCTGACCCTGAATGCCTCCCATAGGCTGGTGTATCATCACACGGGAGTGAGGCAGGGCGAAACGCTTACCCTTTTCGCCGGCGACGAGGAGAACAGCCGCCATCGAAGCAGCCATACCGGTACAGATAGTCGACACGTCAGAATTGACATACTGCATCGTGTCATATATGCCGAGACCGGCATATACACTTCCACCGGGCGAATTGATGTAAAGGGAAATATCTTTGGACGGGTCTACAGAGTCAAGATAGAGCATCTGTGCCTGTATGATGTTGGCACTCTGGTCTGTCACCTGCGTGCCCAGGAAGATAATACGGTCCATCATCAGGCGTGAGAACACATCCATCTGAGTCACGTTCAGCTGACGCTCCTCCAGAATATAAGGATTCAGATAGTCAGCAGTGGGAGTGTAGACTCCGCCTGCATTAGCGTTGATATGCTGCACATAACCATCGAGCGTATTGCCGGAGAGGCCGAGATGATTGACAGCATAATTTCTAAAATCGTTTTTTATCATATTCACTATAATTAGACACCCCGCGTGCAGGTACTGTGACCGCACGCGGGGATTGTCAGTACTTTCTTATTTCATTATTATTCAGCCGGAGCGAAGAGAGCGTTAAACTCTTCGACGCTGACCTCTTTCGGGTCTTCTGTCACGCTGGCTTTGATACCGCGGAATAACTTCTGCTCGAGTGTCTGGCCGAACAGCTGTTCACGATATTTCTTGTCATCAAGGATATTGTGAGCATACTTGTCGAGTACATCCTCGGGCACGTTGGCCATACCATACTGAGCGAACTGCTGACGGGCCAGAGCGCGTGCGGTGTTGAGCATATCCTCCTCATCTACCTTGATGGCGAGCTTGTCGGCAATCTCGTCGCGTACCAGCTGCCATACGAGTTGCGGACGCATGGAGGCGAATGTCTCGTCCACTGTCTCGGGAGTGATATTCTCGTTGGTCTGCATCAGATAATCCTTGAGAACATCCTCAGGCAGTTCCACCTCGCCGACAGCCTTCATAATATTATCTTTGGCATCGATAGTGAAACGGTAGAAGCTGTCGTTGGCAAGCTGAGCGGCAATCATATTTTTGAGAGCGGCGCGATATTCCTCCTCATTGTGCACCTGGTCCTTGCCGAACACTGAGTCATAATATTCCTGGTCGAGTTCGGCGGGCTTCACAACGATGATTTCTCTTATTGTCATCTTGAAGTCACCCTTGTGCTCATCGACTTCATTCTTGTCGATGTTGAGCATCGAGGAGAGTTCAGCGGGATTGCCGTCGCATGTCTTGTAGGGATTGAACACAACCTCATCACCGACTTTCTTGCCCTCGAAGAGTTTGTCCTGCTACTTGTGCTTGAAGTATGAGGGAGCTACGATACCGTTCTCTATCAGAAGACCACCCTCCTTGACAGAGCCGTCCTCGTTGAGTTCCACCATCACACCCTTGACAAGAGCATTATCCTCCACAGCCTCTCCGGCTTCCTGACGACCGAGACGCTTACGCAGGTTTTCGCTCTGGGAATCAATCATCTCATCGCTCACCTTGATGGTATAGTAGGGGATGTGCATATCCTTGTCCACATGTGTCTCGATGGCAGGAGCGACACCTACCTTGAACTTAAAGGTAAAATTATCATTATTGATGTCAAACTCCTCGTCCTTGACAGGTATGGGCTGACCGAGAACTCTGAGGTTATTTTCCTGAATATAGGTGTATACCTTGTCTCCAACCTCCTTGTTGATGACGTCATATTTGACGGCAGTGCCATATTTCTTACGCAGCAGACCTTCGGGGGTATGACCGGGGCGGAAACCGGGTTCGGGACGTGATTTGCCTATCTCTTTAAGCTGTTTCTTTACTTTATCGGCATAATCATTAGCCTCGACGGTCACTGTCAGTTCACCGGTGACATTGTCAAGTTGGGTGTAATTTACGTTCATTTCTATTTTTATTGTTTAATATTCTATTTTTGTTTTTACTGATAAACACCGGTCATCACATCTGTGAAGAGGGGTGATACTCGATAATTACAACAAATTTCGAGCCACAATGACTGCAAATTTAACTCTTTTTATCTTAAAATGCGTCATTATAATCGAAAAAAAGATTAAAGACCTTGGTAATATCCTCATGGTCTGCGACTCCCGCGGTCTCACACGCCGAGTGCATGGCCCATATGGCACAACCGACATCAACTCCGGCTATATCAAGC
>CAMWRB010000228.1 GCA_947176545.1 uncultured Porphyromonadaceae bacterium | reverse complement strand
AGGATGACGTCCCAGAAGCGCGGGGTCTATACCGAGAGCACGGCCGACACGTCTCACCTCATCCTTGAAGAGCAGGCGCAACGGCTCTACTATACTGAGGTGCATATCTTCCGGCAGACCGCCTACATTATGATGCGATTTAATGGTGGCTGATGGACCATTGACGCTCACACTCTCTATAACGTCGGGGTAGATTGTACCTTGCGCAAGCCACGATGCGCCCTCAATCTTCTTGGCAGCCTCGTTAAAGACCTCGACAAAGTCCCTGCCGATTATCTTGCGCTTCTTTTCGGGGTCAGTCACACCCTTCAGGTCTTTATAGAATCGTTCGGATGCATCCACGCCGGTAACGTTGAGACCCATACCCTTGTAAGAAGCCAACACATCATCAAACTCATTCTTGCGCAGCAATCCGTTATTGACAAAGATACAATGCAGGTTATCACCAATCGCCTTATGCAGCAGTACCGCGGCTACACTGCTGTCCACACCACCGGAGAGACCGAGAATAACCTTGTCATCGCCAAGCTTTGACTTCAGCTCAGCGACCGTCGTCTCGATAAAAGAGGCCGGACTCCACTCACCGTGACATCCGCAGATGTCCATCACGAAGTTGCGCAACAGCTGCGGTCCGTCGGTGCTGTGATACACCTCCGGATGAAACTGTATACCCCACGTCATCTCCCCTGCAATATGATATGCAGCCACACGAACACTGTCCGTAGAAGCTATGATTTCATAGTTGGCCGGCACATCGGTTATAGTATCTCCATGCGACATCCAGACTTGTGTCGGCGACGGCAGAGCACGCAAAAGCGGGTCAAGCGGAGCATCTATAGTAAGCATCGCACGCCCGTATTCGCGACTGGGTGCTCCCTGAACCGTTCCTCCGAATTCGGAGGCTAACAGCTGCGCACCGTAACAGACTCCGAGCAGAGGGAGCTTCCCCTTGTAGGGAGTCAGGTCAGGCTTTGGCGCCTCTTCGTCACGCACACTGTAGGGAGAGCCCGAGAGTATGACACCCTTGACATCGGCATCCGGGAGCGGAGCCTTGTTATACGGGTATATCTCGCAGTATACATTCAGCTCGCGCACACGACGGGCTATGAGCTGTGTGTACTGCGAACCGAAATCCAATATCAAAATCTTCTCCATTATATTTGAAATAGTAGTTTTAACACTTATCGGACTTATCGACTTATCGACTTATCAGACTTTTCGGACGAATCTGACACGTCGGACACTTCTGACCGGTCGGACAGGTCTGAGCTGTCCGCTCCGGCAGTCTTACTGTCCGCGGGTGTAGTTGGGCGCTTCCTTCGTGATAGTCACATCGTGAGGATGGTTCTCGATGACTGCCGCCGAGGTAATCCTTACGAACTTGGCATCATGCAGTGCCTCTATATCCTTGGCTCCGCAATATCCCATACCGCTGCGCAGGCCGCCGATGAGCTGATAAACGGTTTCACTCAGAGTTCCTTTGTACGGCACACGTGCCACGATACCTTCCGGAACAAACTTGCTGCTGTCCGTCTTCTCATTCTGGAAATAACGGTCTTTTGAACCGGCCTGCATGGCCTCTATCGAGCCCATACCACGATAAGACTTGAATTTACGTCCGTTATATATGATAGTTTCACCCGGAGACTCCTCAACACCGGCCAGCATTGAGCCCATCATCACACAGTCACCGCCGGCGGCGATTGCCTTGACGATATCACCCGAATAACGCAGACCACCGTCAGCTATCACCGGCACGCCGTAAGAATGTGCGACCTTGGCGGCATTGAAGATGGCTGTTAGCTGGGGTACACCGACACCGGCCACAATACGTGTAGTGCATATCGAGCCGGGACCTATACCGACTTTTATACCGTCGGCGCCGGCCTTGACCAGATATTCAGCGGCTTCTGCCGTCGCTATATTGCCTACCAGAACATCGAGTTGCGGAAAGGCTGCCTTTACACTCTTGAGCGTATTGACAACATTTGCACTATGCCCATGAGCCGTGTCAATCACTACTGCGTCCACACCGGCTTCTACCAGAGCGCTAACGCGCTCGAGAGTGTCGGAGGTGACACCTACGCCCGCTGCAACACGCAGACGACCCTTGCTGTCCTTGCAGGCATTGGGATAATCTTGAATTTTGGTGATATCACGGTAGGTGATAAGACCTACAAGATGGTTATCCTTATCGACTACGGGAAGTTTCTCGATTATATGTTCGAGCAATATCTGAGAGGCGTGCTCCAGACTCGGGTCATCGGTAGTCACCAGATTCTCGCTTGTCATTACTTCGCAGACGGGAATATCGAGATTTTTCTGAAATCTTAAATCGCGATTGGTGACTATACCTATCAATTTATTGTCGGAATCCACTACCGGAATACCTCCGATATGATTTTCGGCCATAAGTTGCTGAGCATCTCCGACGGTACGTTCTCCCGTTATGGTCACGGGGTCATAAATCATACCGCTTTCGGCACGCTTCACCTTGCGCACCTGGGCGGCTTGAGCCGCGATTGACATATTTTTGTGGATGACGCCGATACCACCCTCACGTGCTATGGCTATGGCCATCTCACACTCGGTGACAGTATCCATTGCGGCAGATACCATCGGAATATTCAGGGTGATGTTGCGCGAGAATCGAGTGCCAAGCTTCACCATATTAGGAGTCACATCCGAAAAGGCCGGTATCAACAGGACATCGTCAAATGTCAGACCCTCCTGTGCTATTTTTTCTGTTTCGAAAGACATTATGCTGTATGAAATTAGTAATTGATAATCAGGAATTGGGGATTACTTCAGGAATTCTTTGAGGGCAGGAGCGGTGACTAT
>CAMWRB010000227.1 GCA_947176545.1 uncultured Porphyromonadaceae bacterium | reverse complement strand
GCACCAACTTATCCATGAGCTGACCGAATGAAATACCGGAAGCTTCCCAAAGATAGAAAGAGAGAGAACCGGGTATGGTATTAATCTCATTGACATAGATACTGTTGTCTTTCTCATCAATCATCACATCCACACGACTGACACCGTGACATGATAACACTCTGAACGTCTCCCCTACCATCTCCTGGATACGACGGGTCTGCTCGTCTGAAATTTCAGCGGGTATACGCTTATCGGACGCCTGCATTCCGGCTGTTGTCTTCGACCCTCCCATATACTTATCTTCATACGAGAGAATATCTCCGGTCTTTATAGGCTCCTCACAAACACTGCTCTGATGGTCGTCAGCATCGCCAAGTACAGAGCAATTTATCTCTTTCAGTTGTTCTATACAATGCTCGACAATAATGCGTTGAGAAAACTTTTCGGCATTGTCAATCTTCTCTATCAATGAAGCGCGGTCAGATGCTTTTCCTATACCGACAGAAGAGCCGAGATTGGCAGGCTTCACTATGACAGGGTAACCAAGTTCCTCCTCAACCTTTGTGATGATATTGTCACGGTCTGAAATCCATTGCTTGTCAGTAAACCATACATAGTCCACAACCGGTATTCCCTCGGAACGCAGAATCATCTTCATGTTGATTTTGTCCATACCGTTGGCACTTGACATGGTATTGCAACCCGCGAACGGAATGCCGATGGTCTCAAGCAATCCCTCGAAGATACCATCCTCACCGTTTGTGCCGTGCAATATGGGAAGTGCAACATGAAGTTCGGCAATGACCGGATTAGATTTTTTTAATAATCCCTTCAACTCTGCACCATATAAATTGTAATCACCGTATTCCGGGCGCATGAATACCTCGGTACACATACCCTCAAGACTCTTCATGTCACGATAATTGCGGGTATCTAACAGTGCATCACCGGTAAACCATCGTCCCTGCTTGGTAATGTAGACCGGAATCACATTATATTTGGTCGCATCCAATGCATTTATAGCCTGGAGCGCAGAAATGACTGAAATCTCGTGCTCAACTGATTTTCCTCCGAAAAAAACGGCAACATTTGTTTTCATTGTCTCTGAGATGATTTTTACAATATTTCTTCTAAACGAAAGAGTAATAAACTCCTGATTTATAGAGAGGGGTCTGAAAAACGGAAATAGACCCACAGGTGGCTCGTTCCGTCTATAATCCTACAAAATTAATAAAAATTTAAAACGTAACCAATATATATCAGAGCAATACTTAAATACGGTTAAATTTTTTACAGCATTTTTGCTGACTTTCTCCAAACCAACGGTCGGAAAATCTACGTTTGATGACCTATAAATCAATGCTGCATCATTTAAATATTTATCTGACTTCTTTAAGAATTTTGCTATTTGAGTGAATTTGACTAAATTTGTAGTTGGTAAACCAACCGCATTTCACATGAGCACATTCAGACTTGAGGGGCTCGGAGTTGCTCTCGTCACCCCGTTTAAGAAAGATAAATCCGT
Source organism: uncultured Porphyromonadaceae bacterium (assembly GCA_947176545.1). Lineage (GTDB taxonomy): Bacteria > Bacteroidota > Bacteroidia > Bacteroidales > Muribaculaceae > Lepagella. The sequence continues at coordinate 1,349 of CAMWRB010000227.1, read as the reverse complement.
CGATTACGATACGTTGGGACGTCTCGTCGACTTTCACATATCGGAACAAGCTGACTTTCTCGTGGTATTAGGCACTACCGGTGAGACTCCGACTTTAACATCTGATGAAAAAGCAACTATACGTCGCTACGTGCGTGACAGAGCCGCCGGACGTATACCCCTTGTGCTCGGTCTTGGAGGAAACAATACAATGGAGGTGGCACGACAACTTACAGTCATGGACCTTGACGGATACAGTGCCATACTTTCGGTTGTACCATTCTACAACAAGCCATCCCAGGAGGGGATTTACATGCACTATGCCCTAATCGCACAATCCTCTCCCCTGCCGGTAATACTATACAACGTGCCGGGACGCACAGGAGTCAATATGACCGCAGACACCACCCTGCGACTCGCTAACGATTTCCGAAACATCATCGGCGTAAAGGAAGCGAGCGGCGACTTCGTGCAGATTGAAGAGATTATCAAGAACAAGCCGGCACACTTTGAAGTCATATCAGGTGATGACGGTATAACCTATCCTCTGATGACTCTCGGTGCGAAAGGTGTGATAAGTGTGATTGGAAACGCCTTTCCTAAAGAATTCGGCAAAATGGTGAGACTCTGTCTCGACGGGGATTTCCAGAGTGCGCTCCCAATCCATTTCCATTTCACGGAACTCTTCAAATTGCTTTTTGTCGATGGTAATCCGGCCGGGGTCAAATGTACTCTCAATGCCCTAGGCATGATAGAAAATGAATTGCGTCTTCCACTCGTGCCCACACGCATCTCAACGCATGACAAAATATTGGCAATTCTTGAAAAACTGAGAGCATTGTAACAATAATTTCACCTTTTCTCCAATTTTCGCCATTCCGGTGACCCGGATAGTCGTTTATCTTCAGATGATAGATAGAGCAACTGTACAACGTATTAAGGATACGGCCAACATTCTGGAGGTCGTGAGTGACTATGTCCATCTCTCACGTCGTGGAGCCAACTATATGGGACTCTGCCCTTTTCATAATGAACGCACTCCATCATTCAGTGTAAATGTCAGAAAAAATTTCTGCTGGTGCTTCTCATGTCGCAAAGGAGGTTCACCTGTAAACTTCATTATGGAGAAAGAGGGATTGTCATACCACGACGCATTGCTGCAACTGGCAAAAAAATATGGCATCAAGGTTGAGGAACGCGAGCTGACGGATGAAGAACGCGCCGCACAGACAGAACGCGAGTCACTTATGGTTGCCATGGAATGGGCTGCCGACAAAATGGCTCAGGACCTTCGTGACACGGAGGAAGGACGCGACATAGGCCTTACATATTTTTATGAACGAGGTATCACCGATGAAGCCATCAAGGCC
>CAMWRB010000226.1 GCA_947176545.1 uncultured Porphyromonadaceae bacterium | reverse complement strand
GGCTGCATCGAAATGCCCTCCCAATTATGACAGAACCACTCAGCCGCTGAAGAAGGCGTAGGCTCTTCTTCCCATCCAGCAAGCCGATTGATATACTCAATATAATCGCCGCCATTGGGGTCCAGCATGAACAGAAGCTGCAGCTCCAGGTCATACCACTCATAACCCTCATGCGCATCGGCATAGCTTCGCAACTGTAAATTGCGGCCATTCGTCCATTGACCAAGCCCGATACCCATATAATGAATCCCCGGATACTTGTTCGAATAGTTCAACAAAACACCTTGGTTCAATATAGAGCCGACATACGTACGAAGACCATACTTTTTGCCATCAATGGGGTCAGGCGCGGACAGCATGAAGTTAGCAGGACTGGTCTCACCCCACTCCGTCACACCGGTATGCGGATTCTCATACGGCTTCAGATATGTACCATACCAGGCTTCATATTTCTTCGGCGCAGTCACCGCATCCGGAACAAGCCTCGGCTCAGTATAAATCGTCTCTACACCAGTCGGGTCAACACCGGACTCACAAGACCAGTTACCCAACACACCTGCGATATTCGTATCAGCAAGACCATATGCCTTCAGAATAGCATAAACCGTCTTTGCCGTCTCAAGCTCCTCCGCAGCAGCATTGACAGAAGCGGTATACATAAACGACTTATCTGTATTGCAATCATACAAGTCGTCACGCTGTGCCGGCTGAGCAACCATATCGCCCACAACAGCAACAACGCCAATCACAATTACCGCGAAAATAGAGACAATTCCGGTCACAAGGGAAGACACGGTCGTACCAAGGAACCCGGCAAATGCTACGATGGCGTTACCGATGGTCTGCAAGGCTGCCTGGGCGAACATCATAGCGAATCCCCAGAAACCCATCTGCGCGGCGCTCTGCGCCAACGCTGCCATCATCTGCATCATCATCTTGAGCATAGACATCAGCTTCGCCTGGAGCATGAATTTCACGCCTGTACCGGCAACCTGATTGGCCATGGCAATCTTGTGGAGCTTCTGCATCAGTTCCTTCTTCTGCTCCATCCGCTCCTCGGCCTTACTCATTTTCTTGTCATCTTTGTCGTCCTTGCCGCCTTTTTTACCATCCTTGCCATCTTTATCGTCCTTATCGGACTTACCGGATTTATCGGAATCACCGGACTTTTTCTTTTTCTTCTTCTTGTCGTCCGAACCGGAATCGGAACCCGAATCCTTCTTTTCCTTATCGTTATCCTGATTCTGATTCTTGTCATCATCGTTTACACGGGAAACAGACCCATTCTCATGCATATCAGCCATCAGAACTCAACCTCCATTTCCACATATTACCACAGCGTCGCCACGTTGGCATTGACGGTGTAGTTGACGGACGTATCGAACAAATTCTGCTCCAGAATAAGCAGGCTTTCCATCTGGGTCGTCTGATACGTCTTCTTCAGCGTGAAATACTGCGTCCACGCTGCCTTCAGCGAATCAATGTTCGCCTTGATATTCTTGGTCGCCTCGGACTCGATGGTATTGCTGGCCAGGTCGAACTCGGTGCCGTCAGTACGGAACCAGTTGAGGCCCTCCACGTTCATCCGTTCAGAGCTAGCCCGGTTGCGCTGCGTCGCGATATAATTCAGAATGGAATTCTCGTTCTCAACGCCAGCAAGCACGATATTCGCGTAGCCCTGCTTAACAGAACCATGATACCAGTCGAAATTGTAACCGCCCTGGACCAGATAGTCCGTACTCAGGACCTTGCGGCCCTCCTCGGTCATGATGACACGGTCGCCACGAATCTGCATAGGCGCCTGCGGAACAACTATGCCGGCCGCCGTAAGACGCTGCTGGTACTCGTCGATAACAGCCAGCTGGGCCTCCATGTCATCAAGGGACTTCGTCAAAGCATCACGCAACTCCTGCTCCTGGAACTTCACAACCATTGCGTCGTATACGTCATGAACGGTCATGCGGCCCATATTCAGAAACTCCGCACGCTCATAGTCAGCCGCACCAGGATTGAAGTAAATCCGGAACTGGTCGTAATCGTTGAAAGACTTATCCTCGTACTCAGGAATATTCTCCGGCATAATACCCGTGAGCTTATTGCAGCGCACCACCAAATCCAATATTTGAGACGGGAAACCTGCCGTATCCACCAGGTAAATGCCCATATACCCAGACACGCCAAACATGTAAATCGTAGCACTCGGCGAAGACAGAAGCTCCGTCTTGTTTTGCTTCAGATTCGACCCCGTCAGAAACACCCTGTACTGGGACGCATCCGTAACAACATTCGTCATATCATTGTACTTCAGAAGAACGAAGCACTCCGTATGGCTGTCGTTACAGAAGATATTGACCACTTTCCCCTGCGCACCGGAAAGAGACGCAGTATACGCAGTGGAATACATCACCACATTGCCGAGGCTCTCCTTCTCCAGATTGTGTTTTCGTATACCGATTGACGTCAGGACCATCAACATGCAAACGGTCAAAATGCCGAACGTGACACCAAACCGTTCCATCTTGTAATGGCTGCTGAATAGCCAATCGAATTTCTGTTTGATTCCAGCAATCATTTTTCAATCAGTCACCTGCCTGAAATAAAATCTCGCAAAGAACAACGAAGGCGCCGGCTGCTGTGCACAACCGACGCCCTGCCGTTTAACGGATGAGACGAGAAAGCATAAAAATCGTGCCGCCGCCCAGTTCGTTAATCGTTTCCTTACCGCCGCCGGCGATGCCCTGTACGAACGACCACGCGCCGCCGATGCCAGCGGCAACAAACGCGCCGCCAATCAGGAATGCAGCGGCAATCTTGAACCAGTTAATATCCTGCCGCCCGGCAGAGAGCAGACCGGTCGCCAGTTTGTAGATAGACC
>CAMWRB010000225.1 GCA_947176545.1 uncultured Porphyromonadaceae bacterium | reverse complement strand
ATGCTGCTGAGATGGTCACGTCAGGACCCCGTCAGCCAGAAAGAAATATTGCGCAACGACGCTGTCGAGAAATCACAAGGCAACCGCAACCCCTTTGTCGACTTCCCGGAACTTGCCGAATATATCTGGGGTACGCGTACACGCGAGGTGTTCCACATCGCCGACCAGGACGGTTCGCAGACTCCCCCCATTACCGGACCGGCTGAAATAACACTCCCCGTCAATAACGAGACGCTCGATTTCGGACAGGTCGCTGTCACAGCTACCGGGACATCATGGCTTGTCATCAAGGGTAAGAACCTGACCTCCCCGCTCAGTGTCCGTATCGGCGGCACAGACAAGGAGGCCTTCACTCTCTCGACATCATCCATTCCCGCATCCAATATCAACATGACCGGCGAATACATGCTCACCATACTGTACACACCATGCGACACCGGCACTCACACAGCCACACTGAGCCTGTATGACGGAGGACTCAACGGCAGTATACGCATAAATCTGCGTGGAGAAGGATGTCCCGTTCCGACGCTTTCGCCACTTGTCGCAACCGCCGCAACTGACATCAATGACCGCTCATATATAGCTCATTGGAATGCCGCACCCGAAGTCGTGGACTTTTATATCGTCACACGCACACGGTTTACCCCCGGTGACGAAGAGACCGATGACCTCGAGGCCGACACCAACTCCCTCCTCATAGAGGGCCGCGACCCGGCCGTTATGGAGACATATTACGTACGCTCCTCACGGCTCGGATACCTCTCCGAGGCCTCCAACACCATCACCGTACAGGCCACCGGCATCAATAACCTCTCTGACGACACTGATACCGTCATCATAGCACCGGTCGATGAGGGATTTGTCGTTCTCGCATCCGAACATTCCTCAGGTTACGATACCGGTCGCATAATCATCTACGACACCACCGGCGCGGTGACCGCAATAATTGACCGGCCGGCACGCGGTGAAGTGATAACTCTCCCGGCCGGAATGTATATCGTCACCGGCTCAAACGTCCGGTATCCACGCAAGATTATAGTACGTTAATACCCTTAGTTTAATCCCTATACTTTTACCTGCAAAACATTTACTCAGATGAATATCCGCAACCTGTCATTAATACTGATGATGTCAGCCTCTCTGGCATCGATGGCCGACGCTCCCGACGGCTATTATGACTCTCTCGAAGGAAAGAAACGCACTGACCTGCGCAACGAAGCCAAAGCAATCGTCGGCAGTCATAAGCGCATCCCCTACGGCAGCTCCACATGGGACGCTTTCAAGAAAACCGACATCCACTTCGTCGACGGACGTCAGGCATGGTGGGATATGTACAGCGACAACGTGGTGTACACCACCGGACACGCCGGCATGAACATCGAACACTCCATGCCCAACAGCTGGTGGGGCAAAGACCAGGACGGCGACGCTTATTGCGACATTATCAATCTCAACCCGTCGGATGAGACCGCCAACTCCAAGAAGAGCAACTATCCGCTCGGAGAGGTGCGTGACGCTATCTGGACCAACGGAGTCTCTACCGTCGGACGACCCGTCAGCGGACAGGGTGGCGGCTCAAGCTTCGTCTTCGAACCCGCTGATGAATACAAGGGGGATTTCGCACGCCAGTATCTATATATGGTGACCGTCTACGATGACATCAACTGGCAGGCGAAATACAACTGGATGTATGACACAAGCACGATACTCTTCCTGAAACCATGGGCCTCCGAACTGCTGCTGAAATGGAACGAGCAGGACCCCGTGGACAATAAGGAACGCAAACGCAACGACGCTGTTTATAAGGTGCAGGGCAACCGCAATCCCTTCGTGGACCTGCCACAGCTTGCTGAATATATCTGGGGTTCCAAAAACACCATTCCATTCACGTTTGAACAATCATCCGGCGTCACCGCCCTTGACGAGCAACACGATGATATCACAGCCGTCTATGACATGCAGGGACAGCGCCTCTATAATTACGACAATCTTCCACAAGGTATATACATAATACGTTACAACTCCGGCAAAACATCCAAAGTCATAAAATGAAACTTCACAGTCTTATTCTTCTGACAACACTCGGCGGCTTGGCGCTCACTTCGGCTGCTGCCGCTCCAGACACTTACTATTCTTCACTCGAAGGCTATCGCGGCACGACTCTACGTAAGGCCGCCAAAAGCATTGTCCGCAACCACACCGTCATATCATACGGCAATCAGACTTGGGAGGCATTCTATGTCACCGATACACGCATAGTCAATGGGAAACTATGCTGGTGGGACATGTACTCTCCCAATGATGTCCTCGCTTCGAGTCCGGGTTCGCATTCGGGCATGAACATAGAGCATACCATCCCCAACAGCTGGTGGGGCGGTACTAAAAACGATGCCTACAAGGACCTCTACGAGCTCAATCCATCCGACTCCAAGGCCAACAGTGCCAAAAGCAATTACCCATACGGTGAGATTGAGGGTTCGTACCATTATGACAATGGCGTCACATTCGTCGGACACCCCAAAAGCGGTCAGACCGGCAGCTCGCAGGGCAACTGGTGTTACGAACCTCTCGACGAATATAAAGGCGACTTCGCCAGAAGCCTTTTCTATATGTACACCGTCTATGACGATATAGCATGGTCATCCTCTACCGCATGGATGTACACCGTCGGCAGCGACAAGCTGCTTCAGGACTGGGCCATAGAAATGTTGCTCCGCTGGTCCAAAGAGGACCCGGTCAGCGAAAAGGAGATAGCGCGCAACGAAGCTGTCTATGGCATACAGCACAACCGAAACCCCTATATCGACCTTCCGGGACTCGAAGATTTCGTCTGGGGCAACAAGCGTAATGTCGATTTCTCGCTCGAATATATAGAGCATCCCGATATTCCTGTCATCCCCTC
>CAMWRB010000224.1 GCA_947176545.1 uncultured Porphyromonadaceae bacterium | reverse complement strand
ACCGCAGTCGCAATCGGTCATCAGCTTATAACAAAGGATAAATGGGAGAGTACAGCTATTTCTCCAAATGGTAATATAGTCATAATTTCAGCAGCTTTCGGCGGATAAGACCGGTAGTAGTCGAGAAAAGGAGTATTTGAATACCAGTGGACGGTTCGGAAAAATTTCTTATCATTGGCATCACTCGTCCGGAAATATTTAGCGGTTCTGCTGCGGATTTCGAGACTGAGAGGATAATTAATCTTCTGACTAATGAGGTTATTGACTATCTACATCTTCGTAAACCTGAGGCTACATCTCGACAGCTTAAAAATATTCTTGACAAAATACCGGATAATCTGCTTTCCGGAATAACACTACATGACCACTATGAGCTTATTATGGAAAGTGGAATCGGTGGTGTACACATCAATAGCCGTACACCGGATTTTTGGTTAAGAGATTTTGAAGAGAAATGTCGCTTGCCTAAATCCGGTACCGGTATCAGAATTTCAAAATCCTTTCATTCACTGAATGAGTTGGCAGCAAGTTGCCTCCCATTGGATTACGCGACCCTATCCCCTATTTATGATTCCATATCGAAGACAGGATATAAGTCTCATTTTCAAAATAAATCTGAATTGTCCGGGGCTATCGGACAATCCTCATTCCCGATTGTAGCATTGGGGGGAGTCACTCCGGATAAATTTAATGAATTAAGGGCATTGGGATTCGGAGGTGCTGCAATGTTGGGGGCACTTTTTTAGGTAAAAATGACTCAGAGAATTTTATGTTAGATAAAAATCATTATATTTGCATAAATAAACTATCATTCTTAGCGCTGCATAGGTGTTAAGAATGATAACAAAGATATAAAGAAAAGATGTTACAGTATATAACCAATACAGATTGCGGCAAATCTGTCATCGAACAGGTTATGGCCGTTCTTGAAGGTGGTTGCCGCTGGGTACAGCTCCGAATGAAGGATGCTTCAAAAGAGGAAGTTGCGGAAGTGGCAAAACAGGTAAAGGAGTTATGTGACCCGGTTGAGGCATATCTTATCATTAATGATTATGTAGACGTTTGCCGTGATGTCAATGCTTCCGGTGTACACCTTGGAAAAGATGATATGGTTCCTTCCAAAGCGCGTCTTGAACTCGGACCTCTTGCCATCATCGGTGTTACAGCCAACTCATACGAAGATATTATCGCAGTAAGGTCACTTGACATTGACTATATCGGTATCGGTCCGTATCGTGAGACCACCACAAAGAAAAATCTTGCACCGGTATTGGGTCTGGAGGGTGAAACCGAACTCTGCATGAAAATGGAATCAGAACGGATTGAGACTCCGAGAGTAGCCGTAGGCGGTATCCGACTTGAAGATGTGCAGCCCCTTCTGGAAGCAGGTCTGAACGGTATCGCTGTCAGCGGAGCAATAGCCAATGCTGAGGATATGGTCGAAGCTACGCGTGAATTTATTAATCTTATGCCTACTGGAATGTGATATGACTGAGGATATTCTTACCATCGGTAACCGGGAGTTTACTTCCCGTCTGTTTGTCGGCACCGGCAAATATCCCTCTCCGGAAATAATGCTGGAGTCAGTGCTCGCATCTGAATCGCAAATGATAACGGTGGCTATGAAACGCGTCAATATGATGCAGGAGGCTACTGACGAAATGCTAACTCATATCAATAGAGAACATGTACAGCTGCTTCCCAATACCTCCGGCGTCCGCAACGCGACTGAAGCCGTTCTTGCCGCTCAGATGAGCCGTGAGATATTTGCGACAGACTTCATAAAACTTGAGATACATCCTGACCCGAAATATTTAATGCCGGACCCTATAGAAACCCTTAGAGCGACCGAAGAGTTGGCTAAGCTCGGTTTCATAGTCTTGCCTTATATTCAGGCAGACCCGGTCCTGTGTAAATTGCTTGAGGAGGCAGGTGCGTCTGCCGTCATGCCCCTGGGAGCTCCTATCGGTACTAATAAAGGTTTGGTAACACGAGATTTACTCGAGATAATTATAGAGCAGAGTTCGGTACCGGTTATCATTGATGCCGGCCTTGGTGCTCCTTCACATGCAGCAGCAGCAATGGAGATGGGTGCTGATGCAGTTCTGGTAAATACGGCTATAGCTGTTTCAGGCAACCCGGTGATGATGGCCAAGGCATTCAAAAATGGAGTGGAAGCGGGCAGACAGGCATTTTTGGCCGGATTGGCGGGAATCAGCACAAAAGCGGTACCCACCTCTCCCCTCACATCATTTCTTGATGAGCTTTAATTCATTTTATCATAAAAATTATCTGAATTATTCAGATTAGATAATAGAAACTAACCTATAATCAATATATGAAGATTGAAAATATTGATGTGTCATCATATCCCGGTTCGGAAAAGATTTATGTTGATGGCAAACTGTTTCCCATCAAGGTAGGTATGCGTGTCGTACACCAATATCCGACAGTAAAGATAGAGAATGGCAAACGTGTTGAGTATCCCAATGAGGATATAACCCTGTATGATACAAGTGGCCCATATACAGACCCGACTATAGATATTGATATAAACAAAGGCCTACCACGTAGTCGTGAAGAGTGGGTCATAAATCGCGATGATACAGTCGTTTTGGATGATATTACGAGTGAATACGGTCGTATGCGTCGTGCGATGAATGAATTGGATGAAATACGTTTCCCAGTCGAGCATAAGCCACGTCGCGCCAAGGATGACCGTCGTGTCACTCAAATGTATTATGCAAGACAGGGCATTACAACTCCGGAGATGGAGTATGTGGCTATCAGAGAAAATCTCGATAATGAGCGTCGTGGTATCAAGAGCCATATCACATAGGAGTTTGTGAGAGACGAGATAGCTGCCGGACGAGCTGTCATCGCTGCTAATATAAACCATCCGGAGGCCGAACCCAAGCGTAT
>CAMWRB010000223.1 GCA_947176545.1 uncultured Porphyromonadaceae bacterium | reverse complement strand
GTCAATGTGTCTCTCCGAAATATTAAGGAGTTTATAGATGCGTTCGGTCTTAAGGAGGGTGACGCTATGTATCGCCCGGAAAATGAGCGAATCATCATCTGGTAACTGTTAGATATATCCGGACATTCCGACATTTGAATACCGCTATTATGAACTATGCGCTTATAGGCAGAAAATTGTCACATTCCTTCTCGGCAGATTTCTTTAATGAGAAATTCCGTCGGGAAGGAATTTCTTCTCATTATTCTCTTGTTGAGTTGGCTGATTTTGACGAACTGCTCCCCTATCTGGCTAATCATCCGGACATAATCGGCCTCAATGTTACTATTCCATACAAAGAGGATGCGTACAGACGTTGTCACCGTCTAACTCCGCAAGCGGAGGCCATCGGTGCTGTCAATACCATAAGGATTTGCAGAACAGATGATGGCCAAATCTTGTTATATGGAACAAATACGGATGCGCCCGGGTTTGCCGAATCAGTTGCTGACGCCGTCAGGACACGAAAGAGTGCGCTTGTTTTAGGAACCGGTGGAGCCTCCAAGGCCGTTTCATACGCACTTGAAGAAGCGGGAGTCAAGGTTACGAAAGTTTCACGACACCGATGTGAAGACCAATCGGTCATTACATATGATGACTTATCTCCTTCTCTTATGGAGGATAATCTTTTGATTGTCAATACGACGCCGCTTGGAATGTTTCCTAATGTAAATGAAGCTCCCGCGATACCATATAAGGATATAACCGAAAAACATTTCTGCTATGATGTGGTGTACAATCCCGAGGAGACACTGTTTATGAGACTATGCGCCGAGCGTGGCGCCAAGACTCGTAACGGACTTCAGATGTTATACAATCAGGCTCTTCTCGCCTGGGATTTCTGGAGAGAATGAACGCCGGTACACGTCATTCTTTTCCTTTATTGATAGCTGCTATCGCAGGTGTTGCTGTCGGAAATATTTTCGATTCCATGCTTGTGGTATATGGTGGGTTAATTCTGGCACTCTCAACTTTATTATTTATATCCCGGCTCCGGTATCTTTTGGGACCGATTCTATGTTTTACGATAGCCGTTCTATCCGCCGACTTAGCCAACCCCTCTATCAAACAGCAAATTCATGATGTCCCAACTCAAAATCAGACCCTCAGTAATTATAATAAGCTGATAGACGAAAATGTAGAATTAAGAGGATTTGTCCTCGAAAGCGTCACTACCACACACGGAGAGCGCACATTAGTGTCGGCGTCTTCGATAATTGCCGGGCAACGTTATGAATGCGAAAATATAGAGGCTTTGGTTTTCACACCTCCGGGGCGAAGACTATATCCCGGAGATGAGATAGCCGTATCTGGATTACTCAGGTCTTTTAATGACTCTGTCAGTTCCGCATATAAATTGAGATTTCAAGCGGCTAAGGGGCCGGTATTGAGCATTCATTCTTATAGTATTCCAATTATAGTCGGACACAGCTCCGGTATCATGACATGGGCATATGAAGTGAATGAACGGCTGTCCGTATATATCGATAACACACCATTGTCTCCATTCAGTAAAGGCTTTATCAAGAGTGTAATATTAGGTAACAGAGGCGGTATGACACATTATGATAAGTCGGTTTTTGCTGATGCCGGTGTATCTCACGTGCTTGCTGTAAGCGGTATGCACGTCGGAATCATATGTATGATACTGTTATCGCTGACCATACCGTTACAGTTATTCAAAAGCGGTTTCTTCATCAGGTACTGCATTTGTGGAATAGCTATATGGTTATATGTATTGCTGACCGGTCTTTCATATTCATCTATACGAGCGACCCTGATGCTTTCTGTTGTTGTGATTGCAATTTTATGTGGTCGAAAACGTTCTCCTATCTCCGCTCTATTTATTTCTACAGTCCTGATATTACTATGTGACCCCCATTCACTTTACAGTATCGGCCTTTGGCTCAGTTTTTCATGTGTTGCATCCATAATAATCGGGACCCCGGTGTTTAATACAATAGATATTTCAGTTCATCCCCGGACTCATCGCGTAGTATCTTTTTTATTGACCACCCTTGTGGCGACTGCTTCAACATGGATGTTATCGGCATATTTTTTCGGAGTATTTCCCACCCATTTTTTATTAGCCAATGTTGTAATTTTGCCGGTTTTACCACTTTACGTAATTTTGTCCGGCACATACCTGATATTTCTTCCGTTATTAAGATTAAATAGTGACTTATATTATGCGGCCACCAACCTTGTGGATTATCCACCGCGATTTTTGGCAGAAATGCTTAATGTTATGAGTCTAGATGCGGTAAATGTCAATATACCTTTGCTGTCTTTAGTATTTTACTACGCAGGCTTATTGTTAATCTTCTGTACAATGTTTAATAAGACTGACAACACGTCTGAACGAGAGTATATTCGCGGTGATAACGCGTCATTGCCGTATGAATTGGTTTCAAAGCCGCATACAGCTGCCACACCACGATATATCGCTGGTGCAATATTGGTAATAATATCAATACTGATGATTTAATCAACTGTTAATATTCTCGCAGCATGGATGCGGATACATTGCAAAATATCAGAAAGAGAGTATATTGATTTTTGCAAACCTTCTGAGCAGTTTCTTTTTGCCTACTATTTCAAAATCTACAATCAGAACTTCGTTGTCCGAAACATTCTCTATTTCGGCCACTTTACCTTTTCCGAAGATATTGTGTTGAACCACCGACCCGATTCTTAGTGTTCCGTCAGCCGTCTGCCGGAGAGAGATAACATCGGCGGCAGCCGAATTACTGAAATTTTCAAGTTTTATCTTGTTTCTCCCGGTTGAACCAGCTGTGGCGGATTTGGTTGAAGTAACATACTGTTTATTATTTCCATATCCGAATCTTCCGGACTGCTTATATGCCGCAGCCGGGTCAATATATGAGC
>CAMWRB010000222.1 GCA_947176545.1 uncultured Porphyromonadaceae bacterium | reverse complement strand
ATACGGAACCGGCAAATCCAAAGCCCAAAAGGTACTGGTTCTGACTCCGAACCGCAGAGGATTGAGTGCGAAGAAAATTGTGGTGACATTGGCATCCGCGTCATTGTTGCCTCAGCGTCTTGATATCACTCTTGCCGACGGGAAGATGATGACAGTTTCATTGAGGAATATTTCTCTGAAGGCTCAATTGAGCGATAACGATTTTAAATTGAGTGGAAAATATCGTGGTGCGAAAATTGTTGATTTGAGATAGATAATTTTAATTTATTAATAACTAAATATCTGATACAATGAGTCAAGAAAACACAAAAGTTCTTATTATCGGTAGTGGTCCCGCCGGCTATACTGCCGGCATATATGCATCTCGAGCCAATCTGAAACCTCTTCTGTTTGAAGGACAGCAGCCTGGAGGGCAGTTGACTCAGACCACTGAAATTGAGAATTTCCCGGGTTATCCGAATGGTATCCAGGGTCCCGATATGATGAATGAATTGCGTGAGCAGGCCGTACGTTTCGGTACTGAGATACGCAATCGTATCATTGAGTCGGTTGATACCACTTCCCGTCCGTTCAAGTGTGTGGACGAGCGCGGTGACATCATCATGGCTGATACGGTCATAGTGGCTACCGGTGCATCTGCAAAATATCTCGGTTTGGATGATGAAGAAAAGTATCGCGGTATGGGTGTCAGTGCGTGTGCAACCTGTGACGGATTCTTCTATCGCAAGAAAAAGGTAGCTGTCGTAGGTGGCGGTGATACCGCTTGTGAAGAGGCACTTTATCTTTCAACCATCTGCAGCAAAGTATTTCTCATAGTAAGAAAGGACTATCTCCGTGCTTCTGACGTGATGCGTCGTCGTGTTTCTGAAAAGGAGAATATCACAATATTGTTCAATTGCAATACTGTCGGTCTGTTCGGTGAGGATGGTGTTGAAGGTGCCAAGATTGTAGAACACAAGGGTACAAACAAGGAGCAGATATTTGATATCGAAATAGACGGTTTCTTCCTCGCCATAGGTCATAAGCCCAACACCGATATGTTCCGTGACAAATTAGCTCTTGATTCGGAGGGGTATATTGAAACATTTAACGGTACACAGCAGACAAGTGTAGAAGGAATTTTCGCAGCCGGAGACTGCTGTGACCCCCGATATCGTCAGGCTGTAGTGGCTGCCGGCTCAGGATGCCGTGCGGCTCTTGATGCCGAGAAATATTTGATGGAACACGAGGAGATGTAACTTCCAATCGTTTATCTGTCATGCGATTGTGAAGATACGATGTGTATAAAGATTTGATTCAAATGAACGAAAAGCAACACTTACTGGATGAGCGTTATCTGCGAATGGCACACATATGGAGTGAAAATTCATATTGTGTTCGTCGCAAGGTCGGTGCACTTATAGTCAAGGACAAGATGATAATATCCGATGGCTACAACGGCACACCTTCCGGTTTCGAGAATATTTGTGAGAATGAGGATGGTGTTACATTCCCGTTTGTATTGCATGCTGAAGCCAATGCGATAACCAAGGTCGCCCGCAGCAACAATTCGAGCGAAGGAAGCACACTATATGTGACTGCGTCACCGTGTATGGAGTGTGCCAAACTCATTATTCAGGCAGGTATTCGCCGTGTTGTCTTTTCTGAATTATATAGAATAACAGACGGTCTCGACCTGCTGCGTAAAGCAGGGGTCGAGGTCGTTCATTTGAAGTAAACCTGTCGTATGATAAATAAACGTAAAACTGCCAATATTCTTCTTCCACTCCTGTTTGCATCAGGTATAATACTGGGTGTGTTGCTTGGTAAATATGTCTTTACCGGAAAAACAGGTTCGCATCAGGATAAACTGGAGACTATCCTCAGTATGATTGACAATGAGTATGTCGATGATATAGACGTAGATAGTCTTATGGAGCAGCTGTATCCCAAGTTGTTGGCGCTTCTCGACCCGCATTCAGCATATATTCCCGCAAGCGAACTGACCGCAGTTAATGAGGACTTGGAGGGAAGTTTCAGCGGAGTCGGAGTATCTTTCCAGATACTGAATGATACAGTGACGGTGATAGAAGTAGTTCCGGGTGGTCCGTCTGAAAAGGTCGGCTTGCTTGCAGGAGATAAAATTCTCAAAGCAGATACTCTCGAATTGACCGGTAAAAATGCGACTACAGAGAATGTCTACAGGCATCTGCGCGGAAAGGAAGGAACATCTGTAAAACTTAAAATCGGGCGTGATAATTCATCCAAACCTCTCGACTACACTATCGTTCGCGGACCTGTTCCGGTCAATAGTGTGGATTGTTCATACATGCTGAGTGACAATATCGGTTATGTAAAGGTCAGCAAGTTTGCCCGTACAACATATAATGAGTTTGTGACAGCATTGCGCGAGCTAGACGAACAAGGTGCACAAAAGTTCATAGTTGACCTCCGGGGTAATTCCGGAGGATACATGGACCAGGCTGTCCTGATGGTCAATGAATTTCTTCCGGCAGGAAAAATGATAGTCTTTACCAACGGCAAGCGTAAAGATATGGAAAACTTTACTTTTGCCGATGGTGCGGGCTCTTTCCAAAATTCTGAACTGACTGTACTTACTGACGAGTATTCCGCATCCGCCTCAGAAATATTTTCCGGTGCCATTCAGGATAATGACCGCGGTCTTGTCATCGGTCGCAGAACGTTCGGTAAAGGTTTGGTCCAAAATCAAATTACGTTGCCGGACAGCAGTGCCGTACGTCTGACTGTAGCCCGATACTATACACCATCCGGTCGTAGCATTCAGAAAGAATACAAACTCGGAGAGGGTGACAGGTATGAGACGGACCTGCTTGAACGATATAATCACGGCGAGTTCTATCATAGCGACAGTATCAAACTTGACAAGAGTAAAATATTCACTACAACCACCGGTCGTACAGTGTACGGC
>CAMWRB010000221.1 GCA_947176545.1 uncultured Porphyromonadaceae bacterium | reverse complement strand
GGATTTATTTTGTACGAGTCTGCAGACGCTGTCGGCCTTCGCGTCGGCGGTGTACATGAGTTCGTCCATGGTACCATCGCCAACAATTACCTCTTCAGCGCCATTTCCCAACCCTTGCTCACACTCCTCAACGCCGTTCCGGACGAAGAGGGAGCCGTCGCCCCGGCAGCACCGCTGATGTCAGCCAATTTTGAAAACTCCATCATATACGGTCTTGCCGCCGACATCTCCCCCGGTGACCTCAGCGGGAGCAACGTCTACCTGCGCAACGTACTGCTCAAGAGTGCCGGCAATAATGATGACCACTTCATCGACTGTCTCTGGGATACCGACCCGCTGTTTCTCACGAACCGCGAGGAGTATTATTTCAACTATATGCCGGCTTCCGACTCCCCGGCTGTCGATGCCGGCAATCCCGCTTTCGTCCGGCCGTTCTTCCAATACGACATGTTCGGCACGGACAGACTCCGTCCCGGCAGCTACGGCGTCACGCTCGGTGCTCTCGTTCCGCTGCCGGAATAAATGCGGAAATGACCTTTAACGCTCCAAAATGCGTCATGTCTTCTGAAATTCAAAATTTATTGCCTATCTTTGTGCCGCAATTACTCAGAGACCGACATGTCCGAAAATAAGAAGGTTCAATCGCTGACCGGGCGCATATTACAGTTTTTGCTCCCCTTGCTCCTCACCATCCTGCTGGTGTGGTGGCTGTTTCACAAGGTCAATTTTGTCGAGATGATGGACATCATCCGCGGCGGCTGCAATCTGTGGTGGATTGGACTCGCCATGTTCCTCTCCATCTTCTCGCACATCATCCGTGCGGCCCGCTGGCAGTTGCAACTCGACTCGCTCGGCATCCGTCCCCCCTTCATGGCTCTGTGCTGTTCGATTTTCGGCTGTTATGCCCTCAATCTCCTCTTCCCGCGTCTCGGTGAGGTGTGGCGCTGCACGTACATCAGCACCCGTGAGAAGGCGCCCTTCACCAAGGTCTTCGGTTCGGTTGTGGCCGACCGTCTTGCCGACATGGCTCTCGTCGCGTTGCTGCTGCTGCTCTCCTTTTTCGTAGCCCACGACGCTATCGCGGCCTTTCTGAGCAAATATCCTGTAGGCGCCGACCTCCTCGACCTCATAGCCAATCCCCTCGTCTGGGCAGCCGTCGCGGGCGCTGTGCTGATTGTCACGGCTGTGGTGAGGTTCTTCAGCGATACGAAGATTGTCATCAAGGTGCGCACATGGGTCGTGCAGCTCTGGAACGGTTTCGCTGACGTGGCACGAATGCCCCGGCGCGGACGCTTCATTATCTACTCCCTGCTCCTTTGGGGGTGTTATTACATACAATTGTATGTGGCATTCTTCGCTTTCCCCTTCACTGCCGACCTCTGCCGTCAATCCTCACTCGCTTTCGGACTGCAACCCTGTCTGGTGGCCTTCGTGCTCTCATCCATAAGCATGGCTGTCCCGAGCAACGGCGGACTCGGACCCTGGAATATCGCAATAATGTTCGGCCTCGCACTCTATGGCATCAATGACGCCGAGGGTACGGCTTTCTCCATCATACAGTGGTCCGGCGAGACAATAATGCTTATCCTCTTAGGCCTCTTCACCATAGCATATATCTCCCGTAATTCACATAAATCCAAATCTCTACGATAAAACTACGATTATTCTAATAACTACGATAACTCCCCATGATAATCAAACCCAAAAATACCGACTACGAGCATCCGGCCGACGATTTCGACGACTTCGAGGATGTACGTCAGGTTCCCGCCGAACCCAAGCCGCAGAAGGAACCGCCTCTCTCTCCCGAAGACCCGGCCTACTGGGAACGCGAGGAGAGTGAGTTCGAACATTTGAAGCCCGTAGTGCGCACGCGCCGTATGTGGATTTACGCCGGACTCGGCGGAATCGCTTTCGGACTCCTCTACGCATTATATATAATACTCTTCACCACTTACAGCGAGGGGACTATACAGTACGGTTATGTCGACAATATCGAACGTCGGGGTGAAATCTTCAAGACCTTCGAGGGGGTGATGATACCATACAAGTCTATAGCCGATACCGTCAGACCATATGAGGGTGACATCATCTTCAGCGTCAATGACGACCATATGGCCGCCGAATTGCGCCGGCTGATGCTTGCCAACCTCCCGGCCCGGATAGAGTATACACGCTATCATGCGGCTCTCCCCTGGCGCGGAGAGTCCAAAATCCTCATCACTCACGTGGACACAGCCGACCCCCGCAAAATCTATCATCCCGGTCTCCCCGCTCCCCATATTCCCACTCCCTCCAAGTAGGCTTCCCGACTCCCCAGGGTCTTTAAGGCCTTTAAGGTCCTTAAGCCTTTCACTCCTAAAAGTAAAATAATAATAATGACTTTCACCCTCCAGCAAATAGACCTGGCCGCCGAGGCGGTAATCTCACGGCTGCGCGAGCACCCCGACATTAACGTCGTCACCTTTGACGCTCCGATGGGAGCCGGCAAGACCACACTCATCGCCGCTATCTGTCGTAAACTCGGTGTAGAGACCGACGATATATCCTCACCGACATTCTCCATCATCAACGAATATCGTGCCGACGCGACCGGTCGTCAAATCTATCATTTCGACTGCTATCGCCTCGATGACATAAATGAAGCCCTCGACATGGGAGTCGAAGAATATTTCGACTCCGGAGCCCTCTGTCTCATCGAGTGGCCCGACATCATCGCTCCCCTCCTCCCCTCCCGCACCCTGACCGTAACCCTCACCCCCCAATCCGACACCCTACGCGAGCTCACACTAAAATAATTTTAAAAAAATCATACTTTTATTTTGCAGTTAGATAAATTTTGTCTAACTTCGCAGTCACAAATGCACTGACTACGCATTCGGCCCATTCGTCTATCGGTTAGGACGAGAGATTTTCATTCTCTAAAGAGCAGT
>CAMWRB010000220.1 GCA_947176545.1 uncultured Porphyromonadaceae bacterium | reverse complement strand
GCGCCCATCGCCTCTACACAAGTACGGCCAACGTTGTTGAACGGGTCTTGCTCTGTCAGTGACCATCCTGAGGTCTGACAGTGAGTGCGGAGTGCAAGAGATTTCGGGTTCTTCGGATTGAACTGCTTCACAATACGTGCCCAGAGCATACGTGCTGCGCGCATCTTGGCTATCTCCATGAAGTAATTCATTGAAATACCCCAGAAGAATGACAGACGGGGAGCGAATGTATCAATATCCATTCCTGCATTAACACCTGCGCGAAGGTATTCCAGACCGTCGGCCAGAGTATAAGCCAACTCGATATCTGCAGTAGCACCGGCCTCCTGCATGTGATAACCGGAGATTGATATTGAGTTAAACTTAGGCATGTTCTTGGAGGTATACTCGAAGATGTCAGCAATAATCTTCATTGAGAATGCCGGCGGATAGATATAGGTATTACGCACCATGAACTCCTTAAGAATATCGTTCTGGATTGTACCGGCCATCTCGTCCAGCTTGGCACCCTGCTCCAGACCGGCATTGATATAGAAAGCCAATACAGGGAGAACGGCACCGTTCATAGTCATAGATACGGACATTTTGTTCAAAGGTATTCCGTCGAAGAGCACCTTCATGTCCTCAAGTGAACAGATTGATACACCTGCCTTACCCACATCACCTACCACACGCTCATGGTCGGCATCATAGCCGCGGTGAGTCGGAAGGTCAAAGGCCACTGACAGACCTTTCTGACCGGATGCAAGGTTACGGCGATAGAATGCGTTTGACTCTGCAGCAGTGGAGAATCCGGCATACTGACGGATGGTCCAGGGACGCATCGGATACATGCCGCTGTACGGGCCACGCAGGAACGGCGGAAGACCGGCTGCATAGTCCAAATGCTCAAGACCTTCGAGGTCTGCTGCTGTATAGACCGGCTTAACGGGAATTAATTCTGCGGTCATCCATTCCTCACCTTGAGTGAGGGGTTTGTGAGTGGCGGGAGTCACCACCTTCTCTATATCTATTTCTTTAAAATTAGGTCTCATGATAATATTACTTCTTGAGGAGTTTTGCGTTGAAACCGATTAATGTATCGAGAACGTTCACACGTACGTGGATGAAGTCCTCTATGCCCTGTGCCTTCAGTTCATCCATGCAGGCAGGTGCACCGGCTACTACAAAGAGTGCACGGCCGTCAAGTTCTTTGAATGCCTCGGGAGCGTAGGTCGCATATTCGTCGTCGCTTGAACACAATACCACAACGTCTGCACCCTGTGCCATAGCGGCATCGATACCCTCTTTGACAGTGTTAAAGCCGATGTTGTCGATTATTTCATAGCCGGCACATCCGAAGAAGTTGGCTGAGAACTGAGCACGTGCAAGACGCATGGCCAGATTGCCGATAGTCAGCATGAACACCTTGGGACGGTTGGAGGCACGTTCCGTGTCAAGACGCAGCTGTTCGAACTGGCTTGCAGCACGGTCAAAGTTGAGGTATTCAACAGCACCGTTCTCAGGAGCGGCGCAACCGCAACCACACGCGCAGTCAGTCTTCTGCAGCTTGTCGAGAGCCATCTCGTTGAAGTTTGGATATTGGTTGGTACCAAGCAGTATCTCTTTACGACGGGCAACATCGATATGACGTTTTACACCGCTCTCATTAACCTTTGCCTGGATTTCACCCTTCTTCAGAAGAGCCTCGAATCCGCCATTCTCCTCAACCTCATTAAAGAGCTTCCAAGCTTCACGGGCTATAGAGGTTGTGAGCACTTCGATATAATATGAACCGCCTGCGGGGTCTACAACCTTGTTGAGGTGTGACTCATCGCGGAGGAGAAGCTGCTGGTTACGGGCGATACGCTCTGAGAACTCATCCGGATTCTTATACTGCAAATCAAACGGCAGAGTCTCTATTGAGTCTACACCTGCGAGAGCGGCGCTCATTGTCTCTGTCATGGAACGCAACAGGTTTACATGAGCATCATAGATAGTCTGATTGTATTGTGAAGTGACAGCATGCACGTGCATCTTGCAGCACTCCTCGTCAGCTCCGTATGCCTTGACTATCTCTGCCCACAACATACGGGCTGCACGGAATTTTGCCAACTCCATGAAGTAGTTGGACGAAATACCCATATTGAACTTGATGCGGTTATTGACCTCACAGGGTGTGAGACCGGCTTCAGTCATCATTGTCATCCACTCCGCACCCCATGCCAATGCGTAACCCAATTCCTGAGTGATATAAGCACCGGCGTTATTGAGCATACTGCTGTCTACAGCGAAGCAGCGCAAGTTCTTGACGGGTTCAACAACTTTATAAAGAGCCAATGAGGTTTCCTTTATATCTTTGGGGAACTCCATGCCACGCTTCAACAAGCGTTTGTAAGGATTGAAGTTGATGGAACCTCTGAAGCAATCAGCTGCTTCCTGAGCGATTATCGCACTAACCAGCAACTCTGCTACTTCAACAGCTTTGCCCGGACAGCAGTTGATATTGACTTCAATCTTTTTCAAATCGATACCCTTCAGAATTTCAGGCAATTCTTCGGGTGTAAGGTCACCGCACAGGCAGATTCCGATTGACTCCACACCACGGTCGATAGCGTGATGAGCGTTGGTGAGAACCTCAGCAGCTGTAGCACCGGGAATAAATTGACGTATCAACCAGTCGTTGTTGTCACGTGTGCCACGTACATAGGGGAATTCACCCGGGAGTGTGCCGATGGTCGGGAGTCCCTCAAGGTCTTCCTTACGATAGAAAGGCTGTACATTGAAGCCTTCATTTGTGCGCCATACTAATTTCTTGTCGAAATCAGCGCCTTTAAGGTCGACATTAATCTTCGCCATCCATTCATCTGTGGAGATGGGTGGGAACATGTCAAACAGTTTTTCTCTGTTATTTGCCATATTGAATAGCTGATATGATTGATGTTAGATTATTGTTT
>CAMWRB010000219.1 GCA_947176545.1 uncultured Porphyromonadaceae bacterium | reverse complement strand
TAATAAGCTTAGACTACATTTTATTACTTATCCTAGCCGTTGGTTACCATTATGGCATTGTCTGCGTCACTCCAGTTGAGTACATTGACAGTAAATTTGATATCCTTGCCGAGTACGGGCTTACCGGGAGTCGGGTCGTCCGGGTCTACAGTACCTGCGCCATTCGTAAAGTCAAGTGTATAGATATACTTCTTGCCGGCCTCCCAATTGGGTGCGATAGGAACTGATGCCCATGCATATTCACGGAGCTTGCCGGTAGCGGGGTCAATCTGTTTGTCTGACGGGAACGGATAGAGCTGTACACCATCCTCTGTGGTAATATTTACCAAGACGCTGAGATAACTGCCACGGGCTACATTGTCCGGGTCATCCTTAGGACTCCAGGCGAACTTCTTCTGCGGAATAAGCATTGCGTTACCATCCTTACCCATCAGGGAGACTGCATTACCGCTAAGGACGGTCGGAGTGATTGAAGTGGTCAGAATCATAGTGTCATGCCAGTCATCGAGTGTCCACTGGTTTGTCACGAAGTTGAATGTGCCGGTCATCTCAGGACGTGCGATACGTGCTCCGGCAACCTTATACACATAATGTGTGTCGTTAGACTTGGCGCGTACTTCTATCTGCGCCATACGGTGTGAG
Organism: uncultured Porphyromonadaceae bacterium; assembly: GCA_947176545.1. Classification (GTDB taxonomy): domain Bacteria; phylum Bacteroidota; class Bacteroidia; order Bacteroidales; family Muribaculaceae; genus Lepagella. The sequence continues at coordinate 2,303 of CAMWRB010000219.1, read as the reverse complement.
AATGTCAATTCGACACCCGTATCCTCATTTGCATTCTTATTACCAGTGGCATTTGCGGTAATAAAGTCTACCTGCTCGGAAATATCCTCAGGAGTGGTGTAACTGAGCAATTCGGGCTCTTTCTTATCATTCAATACTATATCCGCTCCGATTGCAGTCAGGGACGGTGAGTATGAATAAAATTTAAGAGTGGTTGTATCACCCGGCCATACATACTTGCCGCCATCCGCTGCGGTGAAATAACCGTCAGCACCTTTGGCAAATTCCACATCAGAGAAATACTTTGTTGTATCCTTCATCAGTGAAGTGACGAATATGGATGATATATTGTCATTGGTCGTTTCGGTGGCACGTGTCAGACCGCCTAAAGCGGGACGGAATGTGATTTCATCGTTAGCGGAATTCATTCGTCCTTCGACGGGTTCGTCATCAGCGCAGGAGGTAAGACCTGTAACTGCTAATGCTGTTGCTGATAGAATCAATAATGTCTTTTTCATAGTTGTTGTGTTTTTCAATATCCTTTATAGTGTTTTTCAATCTCTATACTATTATAATGATTGAGCCCCCCAATAAGTTCACATGTAATTTAAGTATTAAGTCATAAGTCATAGGTCATAGGTCATAGGCCATAAGTCATAGGTCATAGGTCATAGGTCATAGGTCATAGGTCATAGGTCATAGGTTAATAGATATAAAGTAATCACTCATAACTCATAACTCTGACCTCCGACCCGGTTACATGGTCAAATCGATATACTCACTGACCCAATCATCGACCTCTGCTCCGATTGTAGTGCCTTTGGATGCCGGCGTAGGGATGTCCAGACCTATTACTTTTATGTGTACATGCTTCGGGTCAGGAGCATCATTGACCTGTGAAGATACATCAACATTACAATTCCACTTGACACCGTCACTGCGCACCATGTATAGTGAGAGAATATGACGACGAGATGTCGGGTCTGTACCGAATGTGAGAAATTCAGAGTGCAGACTGGCGTCAGCCACATCCGGTTTCATCACTACAGGATGGGTGACTCTGTTCTCATGCGGGGCATCTTTGCCGACTCGATAACCCTCTGCCATACCCGACAGGGTCGCATCGATACCCTCTTCGGGATATTCGGACACGTTTCCGCAGTCGTATATATCCACAGTGTAGTGGCAAACCTTCTCCTCCGGATACATTATATAAGTACGGTCATACGCATCCTCAGGTGTCGCTATATTATTGAGTCGATAGCCCCACAGCATTCCGGGGGTTGTAGCCATACGTTCCTGTACCACCTCATCATCTTCCGCCGCCTCACCCTCGGCACGAGTGGCAGGCAGGTTATGTGTTGAGAACCCAGACACAGACAAAGTCGGTGCATCGGTTGTAGAGATGGTATAGGAGTCAATATTGTCTACCTCACTTATCACAGCCCAATCGGTCAAATCCGCATTGAGACATATGCCTTGATAAACTCCTGACGGGACTCGTATCTCACCGCCCGTCTTATTCTGATATATGAAGCGCAAAGGATTTTTACCATCCACATCAAACAGATACAAAGCCATAGAAGCCGGATTAGCTTCCGGAGCGTTGCGCCAGTCAAAAACGATATGAAGGTGTCCCGTATCCGGCTTGGGATATTCCAAATCCTTATGACAACAGGAAGAAAAAATCCCTACCGCCGCCAAAATCACAAGCATATAAATCAATCCCCTCCCGAAAATATATGCTCGCGAACCCATATACATACCGCTCCGATTACTCTTATACTCTTTAACGGTATTTCTCTTATAGTCTATATCTGTGTTTTTCATAATAGTCCAAATAGTGTCCTCTCTATATCAACGCCCCTCCCCCCCTCAAAGTTCTCCCGTACTAACTTCCCGCATAAGTCCCATAGCTCATATAAGTCTTATAAATCTTATATATCTAAGTCTTATAAATCTTATATATCTTATACATCTTATACATCTTATACATCTTATCGTCTCTCCCATATATGCAGTCCGAAACTTTAAGCCGCGTAAATCCTTTCAGACTTACACGGCTTAAATTATGGAATCCTTTCAAAGTGCCAATACCGGTTATTCCCACTCGATGGTTGCCGGCGGTTTTGAGGATATATCGTAGACTACGCGGTTTACGCCGCGAACTTTGTTGATGATTTCGTTGCTTACCTTGGCCAGAAACTCATACGGGAGGTGAACCCAGTCGGCGGGCATTCCATCCGTTGAAATAACAGCCCTCAGAGCCACACAACTCTCGTAGGTACGCTCATCACCCATGACTCCGACACTCTGTACGGGCA
>CAMWRB010000218.1 GCA_947176545.1 uncultured Porphyromonadaceae bacterium | reverse complement strand
CATCCATCCACGGCAAATAGGTCGCTTCCAGTTCGGTAAGAGGACATTGAGGGAGATGAGCCGCAAGATAATCCTTCAGCCAAAGATAATTGGACTGAAGATATTGACGGAGTTCATCAAGCCAGCGAGCGCCGTCTTCGCTGTAAGCGGCCTTGAGAGCGACGACACCGAAAGGATTGACATCACACACTTCGTTGATATTGATAGCTCTGTCCACAAGGCTTCTCACCTCACCGTCAGGACACACTATGTTGGCTATTTGCAATCCTGCAGTGTTGAAGGCTTTGGAAGGTGATAGACATACTATGGCGGTATTATCAATTGTACCATAAGGCACATACTGTAATCCCGGCATTGTAAGTTCGCAATGTATCTCATCGCTGACAACCCTGACATTGTTACGACGGCAAATCTCACTTACCATTCTCAACTCCTCCGCTTTCCAAAGACGTCCCGAGGGATTGTGAGGATTGCAGAGCAACATAAGTTTGGTATCGGGTTGGGAAGCCACACGCTCCAATGCCTCAAAATCCATCTCGTATGTAAAAGTGGAAGGTGAAACCTCGACACGCCTCAGCGGGGCGTCGTCGACCCTGCAACCATTATTGCGGATTGATGAGAAAAAACAATTGTAGACCGGAGTCTGCACTATAACCCCGTCACCGGGCTGGGTCAAAGCCTTGATTATAGCGGAAATTGCCGGTACAACTCCGGATGTGTATATGACATTGTCACGGTCGATAATATAATTATGACGTTTTGCAAACCATAATGTGAGAGCCTCGTAATAATCATCATCGACAAGTGTGTAGCCGAACACTCCGTGACGAACCCTCTCGGCCAGTGCTTCCTCAATGACCGGTGCCACACGAAAATCCATATCAGCCACCCACAGAGGGATGACATCATCAGACCCGGCTGAATCCCATTTGTATGAGCCGGAGTGACGACGCTCTACAAGTTCATCAAATCTACTCTTCATGTTACTGTTAAACCTCCGTTTCAATGACACAATCGGCCGGTGCCTTAACATTCTTGTCAATGATTATCTCACCGATGGAGAGAGCCTTGATGTGTCCCGAACGTGGATTCTTGACACTCACGATGCTGTTGCGTATATCGGCATTAACGACAGAATCCTCAAAGGCCACATCACAGTCCGGACCGAACTCACAATCTTCGAGCACCAGATTTTCAGCATAGCAGAGAGGCTGAATACCGTTAAGTTTGCATCTTACAAATTTCAGGTTTTTGGAATGCCATCCAAGATATTCACCCTCGATTTCGGAGTCATAAACGGTTACATTTTCTGTCTCCCAAAAAGCGTCGCGGGAATTGATACGCGCATTGTGTATCACCACATTCTTGCAATACTGGAATGAATAATTTCCCTCCTGGTCATAACCGTCAATATCTATATCGGAACTGTGCATGAAGATGTAATCGGCTTTGCGAACCATCACATTGCGCAACTTCACACCGCGGCAACTCCACATAGTCTCCAGGGCATCAGGAATATTGACATTGACAAGCTCCATATTGTCCATCTCACGGAACATTTTGGGAGCATCGACCTGAGTGTCACGCATCACAAGGTCGCGAGAATACCACAAGGCCGCACGCGCAGTCGGGTCAAACTGACAATTCTCTATCAAAAAACCATCCGTATGCCAATAGGGGTACTTCCCCTCAAACTTACATCCGAATGCCTCTATATTGGCGGTACATTTCAGTGCAGACTCACCTGCATGAAACAAACAATCTTCCAGTCTTAAATCTATGACGGCGAAAAGTGCGCGCTCGCCACCGAACTCTTTATCTTTTAAAGTAATCATAGTTGTATATTGTAATATTTCAGATTTTTTGTGAAACTTATACGATACGGCCGGTTGATATCATGCGCACCTCATGCGCTGTATTTATAACAAACGATAAGTTATAATGTTAAACAGACATCGCACATGAATATAAAAATAGTCTGATTGAGCATTTAACGTTACGGTAAACCCGGACTAAATTCAACTTGTTAAATATATAGAATGTTACTATCACACAAATAGTAACGATTAGTTAAAAAACCAAGAATTATGAAGACAGAAATAAAGATTAAACGTGCGTATGATTCTGCTGATTCCACAGACGGTTTCCGCATCTATATTGACAGATTGTGGCCACGTGGATTGTCGCATGAAACCTTTCATTATGACCTTTGGGATAAGGATATAGCACCTAGCACCAACCTGCGCGAATGGTTTCATGCCAATTCCGCAGACCGTTGGGATGAATTTGTGCAAAGGTATAAGGACGAACTGTGGAATAATCCGGCTTTCAGGTCACTATGCGCAACGGTAGAGCAACAACCTGTGGTAACGCTGCTATATTCCTCTCATGACCGCGAGCATAATAATGCTGTTGTCGTAGCCGGCTTGCTAAATACCGACATCTAATAATTATCATAGATTGATGGTGACTAAACGAATATTATCACAAGTATGCTTGAGAAAACAAGAATAAAGTTGGCCGCAGCATACGTCACGGTATAGCCGATAGCCGGAAGATTACTGCCTAATGCATCCTGCACGGCACCTATCGAAGCGACTCCGCAACGACTCCCGGCAACACACCCTAATGTCTCGGCACGACCGAATTTGAAAATCCGGTGTCCGACGAGAGTCATTACCACGAGAGGTATTAAAGTACAGATTATACCTACGATAAACAGGCTGATACCTACCTCGGCAATCCCGTGGATAAAGGTTGGTCCGGATGAGAGACCGATTACGGCAATAAACATGTTCAATCCCAGTTTGTCAAAGAGCCATGAAACCTGTGAGGGTATATAGCCGCATGTCGGTTTACGTGAACGAAGCCATCCGAGGAACAGACCGGCAAAGAGGGCACCTCCACTCGTGCTGAGTGATACAGGTATGCCGTCTATCATAAAT
>CAMWRB010000217.1 GCA_947176545.1 uncultured Porphyromonadaceae bacterium | reverse complement strand
GATATGGATAATAAGATAAAACTTGATACAATAGAAGAGGCTATCGAGGATATCCGTAACGGCAAATTCGTGATAGTTGTGGATGATGAGGACCGTGAAAATGAGGGCGACCTTATAGCGGCGGCGGAGAAGATAACACCGGAGATGGTCAATTTCATGCTCAAGAATGCGCGTGGCGTATTGTGTGTCCCGATGACCATTGCCGACTGTGAGCGTCTCAATCTCCCGCGTCAGGTCAGTGACAATACTTCTGTTTTAGGAACTCCGTTCACGGTGACTGTCGATAAACTTGAGGGTTGCTCGACCGGTGTCTCAATCGAGGACCGTGCCAATACGATACGTCATCTCGCCGACCCTGATGCCGTGGCCGAAGACTTCGGACGTCCGGGTCACATCAATCCTCTCTATGCCCAGGACCGCGGTGTCTTGCAGCGTTCCGGTCATACAGAGGCCGGTGTGGACCTCGCGCGTCTCGCCGGACTGCATCCTACCGGTGTGCTGATGGAGATAATGAGTGATGACGGCACGATGGCCCGTCTGCCGGAATTGCGCCGTCGTGCCGACGAATGGGGGCTGAAGCTTATTTCCATTCAGGACCTTATCGCCTATAGACTGAAGCATGACACGGTTCTGGAAAAGGGTGAGGAAGTAGATATGCCGACAGCCTACGGACACTTCCGTCTCATCCCGTTCCGTCAGAAGGACAACGGACTGGAGCATGTGGCCATTATCAAGGGTGATGTCTCGGACGGTAATCCTGTTCTGGTCAGAGTCCACAGCAGCTGCATGACCGGTGATATATTCGGCTCGAAACGATGCGAATGCGGTGAGCAGCTGCATCTCGCCCTTCAGATGATTGAGAAGGAGGGCCGCGGAGCGCTCATCTATCTGAACCAGGAGGGTCGTGGTATAGGATTGATGGACAAGATTGCAGCCTATAAACTGCAGGAGGGCGGTCTGGATACGGTGGATGCCAATCTGCATCTCGGACATAAGGCGGATGAACGCGACTATGGTGCCGGTGCATCCATCCTTCACGAACTCGGTATCAAGCGCATGAGGCTGATGACTAATAATCCGGTCAAACGGATTGGCCTGGAGGGTTACGGTCTGGAAGTGGTCGAGAACGTTCCCTTGGAGGTTGCTCCCAATCCATACAACATGAAATATATGCACACCAAAAAGGAGCGTATGGGTCACAATCTCCATAAGGTGGATTAATAATGACTATTTTCAGGATTTGATATGTTAGACAAATTAAGAATCACGACAGGATGCGTTGTCGCAGTGATAGCATTTATGTCTGCCTCTTTGTGTGCCAAGCGTCCGCTCGGCCATGAAGACCTTGACGGATGGCGCTCGGTGAGCAACAAGGCTATTTCTCAGGATGGACGATGGACAGCCTATATAGTTTCTCCTCAGGTTGGAGACGGAACGCTGACATTCTGTAATACAGCCAACGGCCGACGTATAGATATAGAACGTGGATATAAACCGTCGTTTACCGCTGACGGCCAATGGGGACTTGCTTTGATTAAGCCTGTGTATGCAGATACCCGCGCTGCGCGAATTGACAAGAAAAAGGGATTCGATATGCCTCAGGATTCTCTGGCAATCGTCAATCTCAAGACCGGCAGAATAGAACGTATAGCACGTGTCATCAATTACGCCGTAGGTGAGAAGGGTGGCAATTGGCTCGCCTATCAGAGCTGCGACACGCTGCATATCAAACCGAAAGAACTTAAAAAGGAGAAGCTTGGCCGTCCTCTCGTGATGCGTGACCTGATGTCGTCCGCATCGCGCATCGTCAAGTGGGTCAAGGATTACACCGTGTCAAAGGATGGCCGGCGTGTGGCGTTCTCACTCGCCACACCGGAGTCGGACTCTCTCTATACATCCGGTATCGGTTATGTCAATCTCCCTGACACCTCACTGATACTTGTCGATAGGGACCGCAAGTTTTATGGCGCTCCCGTACTTGACGAGGCCGGTGAGCAACTCGCTTATATTGCCTCCAACGATACTACTGAACTCGGCACCGGTGGTACGCGCCATTCCATACTCTATTATGTGGACCTTAAAGTAGCCAAAGGAAATATTCCTGAGCCGTTGGCTCTCGAGCCGGAGTTTACAGAACGTCAGCCCCTTAATCTGATGCCTGTCCGTGAGAGCGGAGACGCATCGCTCGACAGTGCGCTGCGTGCTCAGCGTGCCGATGCTATCCGTCAATCGATGGGGGAGGTCTTCAGACTCAATCAGTATAGCAAACCGCTGTTCTCGCACAACGGCAGGCGGCTTATAGCCGGTGTCGCTCCCGTTGTAGCACCTGACGATACGACAATCGTGGACTTTGAACATCCATCTCTTGATATATGGCGCTGGGACTCACCGACCACACCCCCGCAGGAGAAAGTGTCGGCCAAAAAGAACAGGGAACGGACTTATCCGGTAGTATTTGATATAGACAATGATTTCTCCTGCCGGATGGTGACCTGCAAGCCGTTGGCTAAGGTTACTCCTCCCGACAGATGGGATGCCGACTGGGCTTTGGTCGCCGACCCGACTGAAAGCTACATAGCGCGACAGTGGGATTATCAGACTCCGATGAAGCTGAGCGTAGTCAATGTGCTCAACGGTGAGACGCATCCTGTAGCCGAGGTATCTGACGAGAATTTTGAACTGTCCCCGGCCGGACGTTTCATCATATATTTCATCGGAAAGACATATTATTGTTATGACACTCAGACCCACAAGTCTGTCGAAATCTCATCAGCCATACCATATCCGCTGTGGGATACAGACATCGACCGTCCCGGTGCCAAGGAACCTTATGGATATGCAGCGTGGAAAGCCGGTGATGAGTCAGTCTTGCTTTATGAAAAATATGATATATGTAGCGTGGACCCGACAGGTAGCAAATTACCTCAGTGTCTGACCAAGGGGATGGGA
>CAMWRB010000216.1 GCA_947176545.1 uncultured Porphyromonadaceae bacterium | reverse complement strand
ATTCTATATCAAATATCTTTCTGTGGAGAGGTTTTCTTTTCATATCAGATTTACGGACTTAACTCTGTATTCTGATATTACAGTTCGAGAAGTTCATTTATCTGAGGTAACAGCGGCTCTATATCATCGTTGATAATGATTTGAGTCTTTTCGCGGAAATGAAATAACAGGTCCGCCTCTCTCTGTTGAGAATCGATTCTCGCTCTGACACTCCCTGCATCACATCCGTTTCTTTCCATCACGCGTGCGACACGTAAATCTTCGTCAAGAGTATCGACTATCCATATCTCGTCGCACAGTTCGGCCAATCCACTCTCCGCCATAATCGCAGCCTCGACAAACAGCTTCTTTTCTTCAGGCATGCTTTTCCGGAGAGCGGATATATCCTCCCTGACCGACGAATGGACTATCTCATTTAGTCGAATACGCATTTGTTCATCTTTGAAGACTATTTCTGCAAGAAGCGGCCTGTCGATAATCCCGTCTTCATTGACAGCGTCAGTCGAGATTTCCGACGCAATACGCTCCTTAATTACGGTGCTCTTATCCATCAAAGACTTGGCCCGGCTGTCGCAGTCATATACCTCGTATCTGTACAAACGCAAGATACGGCTTACAACACTCTTGCCGCTGCCTATGCCACCTGTTATGCCTATAATCTTATTGATGCGCGACGACATATTCAACCTCCGATTCCTTCAGATTTAGATTGGTGATATATTGAGGCAGCTCTCCGGTGTGAATTTTGAGAGTTTTTGAGTGAGGGTCTATTTCTCTGTAATCCACCCATAGCTCGATGTCCGGTACCGGCTGATTATACTTACTCATCGGAGTATAGTACTCGACATTGACCCGCGACGGGAAAAGCAGCAGGTCGATATTATCCGGAGCATTCTCGACAGAGACATGAAGCGAAGCTTCCTTTCTGACCAAGGGTTCAATCTCGATATTGACCGCTACGCGAGACGGCTCTATTCTGACCCCCGATATGGTTCGCAGGTCGATTTTGAGAGTTGTCGTCTCTTCAAGACCACGCTGAATGATGTGGTGGGTTCTGACACGATTGAGAGTGTCCAGATGAGAACGGTTGGAATATGCTATGGCATACGTAGGATTGAGGGTCACACTTTTGATAACTTTGCCGGGGACAGGTGTAAGAGATGCTGACAGGTCGATAGGGATGCGTTTACCCGGCAATGTCGTGTAATAACATCGCAGGGAGTCAATTCCACACGATAATATTGTGGCCGATGTTCCGAAAGTGTTTTTGAGTACACCATCCAATTCCGAACGGCTCACACGGAATACACCGTCGTCATCATACTCACGGAAGTTGAAGTTCATGACGGCATCTTTCGACAGGCTTGTGCGCAACAGGTTCGTACCCTTGTCGCGTACAGTCACGTGTACCCTCTCCGGCGGAAGATTGATAAATGTTACCGAGTCGGGTACATTTTCGATATTGATGCGTACCTCAATGTTGTCCTGTATATTATCGTTCAGAGCGAGAACAAACCAGAATACGGCGGCAATAACGACAAATATCAGAAATGTCACACTCTTATGAAAGCCACTACTCTTGTATAGTCGCTGCCACAACAGTCGCAAATTGATTTTTGTCGCCATTACGGATGATTGGTGCTGAGTTATTGAGCCTTGTTACTTCTTCTCCTCCTTGGGGGTTTCAGTTCCGGCAGGATAGATGGAATCACGACCTACCTTAATCTGTACATCGGGTGCGATTTCTACCATAAAGGTATTATCACCTTCGTTGATACTGCGGATTTTTCCGTATATACCACCGGCTGTTACCACTCTGTCACCTTTGGTGAGAGCTTCGCGGGCTTTCTTTATCTCTTTCTGTTTCTTTGACTGAGGGCGAATCATGAAGAAGTAGAATATCGCAATCATCGCTACAATCATTAATATTCCGCTCAGACCGCCACCTTGGGGTTGAGATTGGGCAAGTATAGTTGCCGGGATTTGAAGTGTTGTCATTGTTTATATTTGCTTTAAGTAGATATTTAAAATTATTTTACTTTAAACAGTTTGCCCTCCGAGCGCAACACCTCACAAATCTTCGACAGAAGTCCGTGAACGAATTGTCCGCTCTTGGGAGTGGAGTAACTTTTGGCTATTTCGATATATTCGTTGATTGTTACGGTCAGCGGGATTTTGGGGAAATTGAGCATTTCTCCCATAGCTGTCATGATGATTACGACATCCATGTATGCCAGACGTTCGGTTTCCCAGATACTCTTGTCGATGACTTCATCTATCGTGGCGCGATACTCATCTTTATTCCTGACCACGGCTGTAAAGAGTTCTGATCCGAAGCGTGCATCCTCCTCATCCTTGTATTTATCGTAAATCGGGTCGGCCTTTGCCTCACCGAATCTGTTTAATGTTTTGAGCACGAATGTGCCTATGATTTCCAGGTCGTCGTTCCAGAACACGGATTTATCTTCGAGTGTCTCAAGGAATACGGGATTATTGAAGATGACGTTTTTAAACAGATTACGCCATAACTCTGCGTCTGTCTGCAGGTCTGTTACCGGAAGTTGCATGTACTCCTGATAAATATCGGAGGCCATGATAGCCTTAAGCAATGAACGAAGCATCGGGTCATCGGCAGGAGACCAACGATTGTCATCTCCCATGTAGGCATCTATCTTTGGATTGGAAGCGAGCAGTTTGACCAGCTCATTGTCCACCAGACGCATATTGGGATTTTTATCTTCATCCGATACAATATATTTATTCAATGCCTCATCAATATCATGCTGTCGCAATTCAGTCAGTTCCACCGGGAGATATAACAGACGGAAGTACAGGTCGCGTGCATGTTCCAGGCTCTTGCTCAGTTCTGCGAGTGCATCCGGCAGATGGTCACCCGAGGCGAAGAATGCAGTGAACGTGTCATCAATCATTTTGCGCATTCTCTCTACAC
>CAMWRB010000215.1 GCA_947176545.1 uncultured Porphyromonadaceae bacterium | reverse complement strand
ACCGCGCACCGCGCTATGCTCAGCCGGGTCAGCCGGCTATCGAGAAAGCTGTTGTGCTCGAACTCAAACTGTTGGGCGATGTCGGTCTGGTTGGCTTCCCCAATGCCGGCAAATCGACTCTGCTGAGTGCCGTGTCGGCTGCCAAACCGAAAATCGCTGACTATCCGTTCACGACCATGGAACCCCAGTTGGGTATTGTGAATTATCGTGACGGCAAATCGTTCGTGATGGCCGATATCCCCGGTATCATAGAGGGAGCATCCGAAGGTAAGGGGCTCGGTCTCCGCTTCCTGCGACACATAGAGCGTAACGCCGTGCTGCTCTTTCTTGTCCCCGCCGATAGCGATGACATAAAGCGTGACTACGAAATCCTGTTGCGTGAAGTTCGCGAGTTCAATCCCGAACTGGCTGACAAGAGCCGTGTTTTGGCTATCTCCAAATCGGATATGCTGGATGATGAGTTGCGAGAGGCTTTTGCTGCCGAATTGCCCGAAGGTGTACAGACACTGTTCATCTCAGCTGTGACAGGACAGGGACTTACCGAACTGAAGGATGTGTTGTGGCGAGAAATCAACAGCGAGGAGAATGCTGTCCCCTCAACCATCACCCATCGTGCACTTGACCGTCGTCACCGTGTCGAGGATGAGGATGCCTTCATCTTCGAGCAGGAGGATACCGACGACGAAGACATCCTGCTGACCGATGAGGACTGGAATGATGAATTCTGGGAGGAGGAAAGCAGCGTAAATAGTTGACATGTATCAGATATTATATATCTTATAAATCTTATATATCTTATAAATCTTATAAGTCTTATAAGTCGTATAAATCTTATAAATCCGGAGGAGCGTGCAGCAGATAGATTTGACAAGGATATTACGCGAGCGTGTAGGCGGATGGAAAGGACGGTTGTTGCCGGGCTTTCTGTTGCGTCGTCTTGAGCGTCTGATATGTCAGACGGAGCTCAACGGGATGCTGCGTTATGCCTATCCGGCGCGCGGGTCGGCATTCTGTCATCGCATTCTGGAGCATCTTGACATCAAGCTTCGGGTCGATGATGCGGTTCTCAATGATATTGCCGATGATTGCCCTGTAGTGTTTGCGTCCAATCATCCGTTGGGAGGATTGGACGGTATTGCGCTTGTCGCGGTCTTGGGAGACCGTTACGGCGATGAAAAGGTTGCGGTGCTGGTCAATGATATGCTGATGAACGTAGAGCCGTTACGCGACGTTTTTTTGCCGGTTAATAAATATGGTCGTCAAGGTCGTGAGGGTGTACGGGAAATCAGCCGTGCATACGAATCCGGGCGGCAGATAGTTGTTTTTCCGGCAGGATTGGTTTCGCGTCTGCAAGATGACGGTTCAATCCGCGATTTGGAGTGGCAGAAGGCCTTTGTTAGCAAAGCGCTGGAGTATGGGCGTCCGGTGGTGCCGGTTCGTTTCGAGGCCTGCAACAGCATGAGATTCTATCGTGTGGCTCGTCGTCGCAAGAAGTTAGGGTTGAAAGTCAATATCGAACAGGCACTGCTGCCTCAGGAGGTTGTCAAGAGTCGAGGCAAAGAGTTCCGGATAACATTCCTGCCTCCGGTCGATGTCGCGGGGCTTGCCCGCGATGGCATGAAACCCGCCGAGATAGCGGCGCATATCCGGAGTATGGTCGTCGGGTAGATGAATCCACTATATATCAGCTGTCGTCGCAATAATTGCAATAAGAGCTATGGTAGGTATCTCGGCTAAATCAGCTGCTCTCGGCGTAAATGTTAAAATATGTTTAAATAGGGATAATTTGAATTAAAAGGCTTAAATTTGTATTGACAAAATCTATCGGCTCTTCGGGGTGTAGCGCAGTCCGGTTAGCGCACCTGGTTTGGGACCAGGGGGTCGAAGGTTCGAATCCTTTCACACCGACAATAATCTCCGCATACGGCAGTATGCGGAGACTTTTTTTGTCCCACAGGATAAAATTATTATATTAGTGGTTAAAATTGGATTTCGAGGTTTTTCGAGGTCGGAGTAATCGGATTAATCGGAGTAATCGGAGTAATCGGATTAATCGGAGTAATCGGAGTAATCGGAGTAATCGGAGTAATCGGAGTAATCGGATTAATCAGAGTAATCAGATAAAATAGTTCTAATAGTTCCGATAGTTCCGATAGTTCAGATAGCTCCGAAAGTTCCGATAGCTCCGATTTGATATCATCTTTTATAGTGTCGTGTGATTTAAATTTCTTTAGTTGTTATGGCCGGTTTTATCAAGCGTAATGGTAATGTCAGAGAATTGTTGGTGTATAAAATCGCTTTGAGAATCTCTGTTATCACAGAGATATTTGTAAACAGGTTTGTTAATGCCAAGTCCCGTACTGTAGACCAGATGCAACAGGCCGCAAGAAGCTGTAAACAGAATATTGTTGAGGGAAGCGAAGCTGCTGCTACCTCAAAAGAGACAGAAATCAAGCTTACCAACGTTGCTCGTGCTTCTTTAGGTGAATTATTAGAGGATTATTTAGACTTTATCAGGTTCAATAACCTCAAGAGATGGGAAAAAGGCAATCCTCGTCTTGAACGATTGAGGGCATATATCAAGACAGATGATTTTGAAAACGATTATGCCAATCTCTGTCAAAGATTACCGCCTGAAGAATTGTGCAATCTTGCTATCACTCTTATCATGCAGTGTCAGTTTCTATTAGACCGGCTTTTAAAAGCACAGGAGGACCGTTTTCTCGCAGAGGGGGGTATTCGCGAAGCGATGAGCAAGGCAAGAAGAGAGATTAGGAAATTCTGACTGAATAGGGGGATAAAAAACGAGGGGCCGAAAGGCTCCTCTTTTTTTATGGGGTTGTATGTGTGTATTAGAGAACGACTTTTGTTGTCTTGGCACCCTTCTTGACGATGAAGATACCGTTTTCGGGGTTGGCAACGCGGATGCCCTGGAGGTTGAAGTAAACAGCC
>CAMWRB010000214.1 GCA_947176545.1 uncultured Porphyromonadaceae bacterium | reverse complement strand
GTTTTTAAACCGGTTGCATCCGGGTCAAAACCGTTAATCTTGATAACATCTTTCGCTATCTTGAATGCGTATGTCTTTCCGACAGTAAATGTCTCGGGCGTAACGGTTGTTCCACTCGGTTTGAAAGATACTGATTTAGCACCGCCGAGAGAGGGTTTGTCGTATGTGACTATCGAAGTCAGGGCTGTACCGTTGACTGAATTAAGCGTAGCTGAACCCGTACCATACTTTATACCGGAATCGGAGGGGTTGATAGTCACAAGCACAGAGCTGAAAGCTTCAGCCGCATCCTCAGCAGTAATTTCCGAAGCCGCATTGCCGGCGTATGCTATCGTTGAAGAATGGTCTGTATAAGTATAGTTCAGGAAAGAGCCGCTTCTTGTCTGCCATGACAAATCAGCGTTCAGTTTGTCTACGAGATTGCTGACCCTATAGGTAAGTATTTCTTCAGTGGGATAAACCTTATCGCCACGAGAAATTGTCCATGCGAGACGGGGCACCTGAAGCTGATATACTGCGCTGGTCTGACCTAAGAAGCTTTGCTGAGTTGCAAGAGTTACTGTTACAGTCGGGAATCCGTCTTCAGTCATACCTGAGGTTACGGTGATGGCACCGCCCACCTCGGTTGTACCTCTGAAGAACTTGGGCAGTTCAGTACCTAATTCCACTGCGTCAGCACCATAGTAAGTGAATACCCATGTTTTGAAGTAATCGGATGCGCTGCATGCGTCATTTGACGCAGGTGATACTGTATATTTCGGATAATTATTATCCTCAATCTTCACATATTTACCTACGGTGATGTTGAAGTTAGCCTCTTCTGAGGGGAGATTCGAACCTTGCACCTGCTTCAGGATTCCGCCGGGGATTTCTACTGAGTAAGTTTTTTCACCATTGGGGTCACGAGCGATGATGGGGTCTATCTTTATCTCTGCTGTGTGAGCGTCCTCACCCATGTTAATCTCGGTAGCCTCGATGGTACGGATGACGTTCCCGTCTGCATCTTTAATAACTACATTACCCTCATTGGGCTCCATTTCTGAGCTGAACTCAAGAATGATGTTCTCCCAGTCGTTTGCACGCACAGTGCTGCCGGCTTCAGGAGTCATACTGATGATAGAAGCCTCGGTTGCACCCTTGATAAAGAATGAACCTACACGGATATCCTGCTTCGCAGGCTGATTATTCGAGTTTCTGACACCATTAGCGGTAAATAAGAAACTATATTCACCGCTCTCAAGATTATCAACGGTATTTGTATAACCGGAAGCAACGGGACGGGGCACAAGAACTGCATTGTTGGCGTCTGTCCACTCGATGCGGTAATATACGATTGATGAATATCCGTTGGGAGTTTGCCATGAGTCACCGACCTTCTGTTGCAGACGAACATAAGTATTATTTGCGGTCTTGGTCATGTTTGTGGTGAAGTGCACCTTAATATTACGGAGCTTGTCAATCGTATAGGGTTCCTGACGGGGAGCCGGGTCAAAAGTTACATTGCGGACTGAGAAACCGGCGGGAACATAGCTGTAATTGAACGCGATGTTATCTACACCGTCGGCGCTCCATGTGCCGGCAGGAATATCAAGAATGACATTACCGCTCGAGCTTTGTGCTTTCAGCTTGCCGGCTAAGGTAACGGCATCATCGTCGGCATCGAGTGTGATGGTGTTACCCTTAATCTTAATCGAGTAGTTTGTCAGAGTCACAGGACTGTTACTCTGAGTCTGAGTGAGCGCTATCTTATCGTTTTTGTTAATCTGAAGCTTCACACCCTCGGCATACTCTATCACTATCTGAGTGAGGTCGACAGGTGATACCTGCGAACCGTTGCCGGGAGTCACGCGCATTGAGTTGGCATCAAGAACCGTAAAGCTGATGCTGAAGGCATCAAGACTGCTGTCATTACCGTTCTTACCATATTTGAAAGTGCTTCCGGGAGCTGTGAATGTGTACTCACCCGGCTCCCAGACAGGAGTCGTTAGGTCATAGTATACTTCCGTATAATGGTTCATTAATGTTGAGACACGCGCTTGGTCGATACCAAGGGTCTCTATTACTGTGCCATCTTTAGAAAGGGTGGCATTGCCGCTACCGGTTATGGTAGCATACTCTGCCGGGTCCGAACCCGGACATTCAAACATGATTGTCCTCAGCGGATTGCTCTCCGTGAGGAAAACCACATCACCATTGGCAGGCGAGGTCGTTCGAGGGCCGGCGGCGGAAATCACCCCCCCCCGACACGATAGACAATACGCTTACCAACAGCAATTTAGCGTACAATCGTTTCATTGTTGTTTAATGTTGATTTATATTTAGGTTAATTAATATTTGTAGATTGGTTTCGCGAACTTTTACCGTTTATGCAGGTTTACTAAGTTGGCAATGCGAGCGTGAATGTTACATTGACATCATTATATACGAGCATCAATTCAGCAACAATTGGCAAATACACAGATACAATCTCCCGGGAACTATTCTCGAGAAATTATATTTATGCGGTCGCTAATTTAAGCATTTTATTATACAAATGCAAATTATCCTAAAAATTTATCCAATTTTTAAATAAAAAGGTTACACTTTTTGTATCTCTTAACAATTCTCTCAACCCCTCTCCCACTCATCCGCACTCACACCATTCCACCTCCCAAATCCACCACACCCATCTCCCTATAAACCCCGATATTCCCCTCCCCCAAATACCCGCTACCTCTCCCAATCTGGAAGAATTTAAAGTTCACAAATTACATTCGTGAATGCCGCCTCAGACAAGTAGCGTCGTGATGAGACCACCAAGTATCATCGATACACTTCCCACAGCGTAAGTCACCGTATATCCCATCATCGGGAGCGTACTGTCAAGATTATCCTGAATGGCACCCAATGCCGCCACAGCATTACGGCTACCCGCCACGCATCCCAAAGTAATCGCTGCCGGAAAACGAAACAACTTGTTACCGATAAATATAC
>CAMWRB010000213.1 GCA_947176545.1 uncultured Porphyromonadaceae bacterium | reverse complement strand
CTTCTGCCTCGCTACCATGGCATGGCAAGCCACCCGATATTGCAAGTACACGACCCACTGCAAATACAGGACCACGGCCACATTACTCACCTACCGCAACTGCGTAATCAACTGCAAATCCCAGACCTGCCTGATATACATCTACCACCACTTAAACGCAGGCACGACGGAATTCAGGCGCATCGCCAAACCCACCGGCAAACCCAGCGAATGGCCCAAGCCAGACGACAGCTTCGAGGTCCTCTACGACCCCGATAAACCGCGTTACGTATTCTTTGAAAACGAACTTCCGACGATGAAAGAACTGGTCGCGTGCGCCATCGGCGCAATTTTCGCAATCCTGGTCCTCATCATCGCCTATATCGTAACCTTACAGAAAGGAACAATTTGAGTATGCGTTTTGACAACAACTTCCGTACTACCGTACCCACCGGCAAGCTCATTGCCAATTATCAGACGCTGGCCCTCGCCGTACGCGATTACAATGGGGACCGGATTGACTCGACCATTCTCATCGAGCAGGTTGAGCTGGTCATGAAGAGCCTGAACGATATCATCCGTCACGAGACGCCCAGCCACAGCGGCATGACGCCCACCGGATACAGCATCGTCATGCCCAAGACATCGCCCGGCCTGTACGTCAAGGACGACGGTAAGGAACTGACCTGCGCTGGCGGAAGGCCCATCGGAGAACTCTTCCGGTGCCAATGCGGCGACTGTCCCCACGCCAAGCAGTCCGGCTGCCAGCCTGAGGAGCACCGGATTCTCCTGTCCAACGGGGTACGCTACGACCGGACCCAGGAATCCAACCTGGCTCTCCGCCTCATGGAGGAATAACGCCGATGCCCAGAACACATGTTTTGAACACCGACACCCTCCAGGCATATATCGACGCCATTCCCGAGAAACAGCGCGACAACCCTGTCGTCAAGATGCTGCAAGGAATCCTGGACGAGACCTACGCCAACGGCTACCCAGAGCGCATCAAGCTGGTGAACCACGCCAGCGTCGTATCCGCGACCCTCTGGACCGAGGAGCACATCAGGAAAGCCCTTGTATCCAACGGCATGAGCGTACTCCCAGAGAACGTCGAGACTATCAACAAACGCGCCGTGCCCAAACTGGACGAAACCTGCCGTAACGCGGGCAACGCCATGCTGGCCACAGAAGTAAGAAAATGGCAAAAGGAAAAATATCCATGGCCAAGATAAGACAAGAATTCTATCTGTGCTACCTGGACGCCAACGGGGCGCAGATATGCAAGAACTTCAGCGACCCGGACTACGCGGTCCAACACTGGAACCAACTGCAGCAGCTCGGGCATAAACAGGGCTACCTGTTCTGCGGCGACAGCGCCGAAACAGCGGCCGGCATCGAAACGAACGACAGCACCTCCCTGATAGACTACAACGGGGAGTACGACTACATCGTCATCGACCCCAAGGGAGGGACCTGGGACCGGGTCACCGCGTTCGACGGCCACAAGGAACTCCGTCAAAACCCCACCCTTCTGGGCTTCCAGGAACGCGATTCCGACATCTAATAAAAAAGCCGCGGGACTCTCAGGAGTCCTGCGGCTTAATTTTCTTTTCGTCTTTCGGGATAATCACGGCTATAGATATCACAATGACCAGCAACAGGAATACTATCAACGGAACGTTCACGAAGTATTCCACTGGAATTGACATGCTCGCGATGACGAAGTTCGAGATATTAACCAGAACATGCAGCCCTATAACCCAGCGCAGCTTACGCGTATACTCGAACAAAAAGCACTGGCCCATCCCAAACAGCGTCGCGATAAAAAACTGTGCCAGCGTCCCGTGCATAATGCCGAACAGCATACTGGAAGCAACTGCGGCAATCCAGACAGAACTGCCAGACTTGAACTTCACGTAGACGATTCCGCGAAGCAGGATTTCCTCCGCAACAGGAGCGATGCAAATAGACAGGAACATGAACGCGTACGGATTCATCGCCTGCGTAGCCAGATGGTCGTCAAGCGCCGGGTCAGGAACCGTTACGGCAATCACATTCCCTATGATATCCGCGCAGAACCACAGCAAAAATACCATGGCGCCATGTCCTATCGCGGAAAGAATCTCATAATCACAGACTTCTCTACGCAACATCTCGGTCCGGAGCCTCTTGTAAGACCCCGAACCGAGAATAATGAATACCACATCAGTCGCAATCGCCACACTTAAAGCGCCCCATTCCGGAAACGCCGCATCAAACAGAACGTTGCACAACAGATACCCCGCGACCCAGAGCAGCCCGTTCATGAAACATTCAATCGAGTTACGTACTTTCGTCACCTTTTATGCCGTCCATTCATCCATGCAAGCGCGGCGACGCCTGCGACAAAGCCCACAGCGAACGAAACCAGGAGCGCCGTTATCAGCGTCCCATTCGACATTGAGAACCATATGCCACCCGCCAAATTCAGCAAAGCACCCTGCATATCACTGGCCCCTTTCCAAAAAATCCACGAAATCACCCATAAACTGGACGGTCTGCGTATTCTTGTACTTATTCACGCTCAGGTAACCCATGACGTAGCACGTCTCATCCGTATCCGCCAGGCTGATTCGGTTCGCCTGGTTAAACAGGATTACTTTGAAACCATATTCCAGCGTCACGCTGAGATGCTGCTTCGTGCTGCCCATCAGACGCCACTCGCCAGAAGACGCCTTGAACTTCAGGAGAACCTGCGGCGCGGGGAACCCGGTGCCAAACGGCCCAAGCCGGGACATCTCATCAATGTAGTCCATGAACAGAACGATATCGATGACAGTATCACCGGTGCCATCATGCGCAATCACGAAATCCGGCTTCACCTCGAACTTGCTCAAGTCCGTCGTGGACTCGACGGTCGCAAGGTCCTTCTCGATGAAATCGCAAAACCTGCGAATCTCGGTCACGCTCTTGAATCCAACGCCGAACGCCGTATCATGGCCCGCCAGATAGAACCC
>CAMWRB010000212.1 GCA_947176545.1 uncultured Porphyromonadaceae bacterium | reverse complement strand
ATACTGGCCATGGCAAAGTGTTATGCCGGTGACGGTGACCAACATATAACGGCCAATGTCGGTATTATGGCACCATACACTTTGGATATGACAGTCGGATATGAGCATCCCATCGGCGACGGTCATGCTATTGAAGCATTCGGAGAAGCCGGTGACCATTGGCAGACTCCTGTCTGTCACAGATTTTGGAAAGGATGGTTTTGGGACGTGGGATGTGCGTTTAAATATCGGTTGGCAAAATTCAAGAACGGCAACTTCCGGATGTTCGCGGGTCTGGAGACGGGACTGACACAAAAGGAGTATTTTTTTGGAACAGAGGTCGGATTTGAGTTTAACTACGTACTTCGCAATAATTGGGTGCTGACATTCAATCAGAAGAATAACTTTAATTTCCTTCATGGCGACTGGTTCAGGACAGGTGTGATGATAGGTGTAAAAATTCCCCTCTAATGGTAGCGACGTCCCATATTCCTCCTGACTGCGAAAGTAGGACTGAATATGGGACGTTAATTTTATTAATAAAGTTGATATGGCATTTGAAGAAACAAAAGAACAGCAACAGCTGTATACATATTTCCGGAGTTGTATCTATATCATCCTCATACTGGAGCTGATAATGAATATGCCGATTGTTCCCCATGATAAAATCGGCGGTTTCGTATTCGAGTTGATACACCGGCTTAAGTTTTTCAATAGTGTCGGCAGTTGTAAAATTGCCGAGTTAATCTGCATTGGAGTGGTCTGTATCGGCACAACTGCGAAGAAGAGCACTAAATTCAATGTAAAAACGATGGTTATTATCCCTATAGTCATAGGTGTTATATTCGTAGGATTATGTTTCTTTTTTCATAATACTCCTATTGCCGGCTATATGTTCGGCTTCCCGTCCAACCGTGCGTTGTACGCTATTTGTTCCATATTGGGAACTATGCTTATACAGCAGGGACTGGATGCAATAGCACGTTACTACAGACATAAAGTAGGAGATGACAGGTTCAACTTCGAGAACGAGTCATTTGAACAGTCGCGGGAACTGTCGGAAAATGAATATTCAGTAAATATCCCTATGCTGTTTTATTTTAACAAGAAGATGCAGAAAGGATGGATAAATATTATCAATCCTTTCAGAGGAACAATCGTACTCGGTACGCCCGGTTCGGGTAAATCATTCGGAATAATAGACCCATTCATCCGTCAGCATGCGCGCAAAGGATTTGCAATGATGGTATATGATTACAAGTTTCCCACCTTGGCCAAAACATTGTTTTACCAATATTGTAAGAACAAGAGATATGGCAATCTACCTGAAAACTGTAGCTTCAGGGTGGTCAATTTCACGGATGTGGAGTATTCGAGTCGCATCAATCCCATTCAGCGTAAATATATTCCGGATTTGGCAGCTGCTTCAGAAACGGCTGCCACGTTGCTTGCATCCCTAAATAAAGGCGGAGGAGAAAAGAAAGGTGGCTCTGAAGCATTCTTTACAAATTCAGCGGAGAACTTCCTTGCAGCAATCATATATTTCTTTGTGAATTTTCACCCGGTTGGATTTAAGAATGGAAAGAAGCTGAGAAGATTTATATTGTACAATGACAGAAAATTGCAGTTACACATCCGTAACTGGGACGATTTTGTGGCTGTCGACGAAAGGGGGAAAGAGGTTCTTAATTTCATTGATATTGATGAAAATCATGTGTCGGTAGACTGTGACCGACAATTTGTAGATTTAAAAGGTTTCAGATATACAGACAGGGGAGGAAATGATATTTACATTGAGGACTCCTGGTATGAAGATGATAACGGCAATAAGGTAGAACCGGAAACTATAACGGGTGAGTTCAGTGATATGCCTCATGTGCTTGCATTCCTCGGCAGAAGTTATGATGAAGTGTTCGATATTCTGATGCAGGATGATAAAATCGCTTCCCTTATGGCTCCGTTTGCCTCCGCGCATGCCAACCATGCCAACGACCAGTTGGAAGGTATGGTCGGAACATTGCGCGTCAATGCAGCGCGTCTCGTGTCTCCTGAAGCATATTGGGTGTTCAGTGGTGACGATTTCGATTTGAAGATTTCAGACAAGGATAATCCGAGTTATCTTGTCATAGCGAATGACCCGGAAAAAGAGCAGATAGTCGGGTCTCTGAATGCACTGGTGTTAAATCGTCTCATCACTCGTGTAAACTCAAAGGGCAATATCCCGGTCAGCATCATCGTTGATGAGCTACCGACATTATATTTTCATAAGATAGACCGTCTGATAGGTACGGCCCGTTCCAATAAAGTTGCGGTTACGCTCGGATTTCAGGAACTGCCCCAACTGGAGGCTGATTATGGCAAGGTCGGTATGCAGAAGATTATAACGACGTGTGGTAATATCTTCATGGGTGCTGCGCGTAATAAAGAGACTCTTGAATGGGCGCAGAATGATGTGTTTGGTAAAGCCAAGCAGACATCTACAAGTATAACGATAAATGACTCTAAAATATCGACCTCGATTTCTGAAAAGATGGATTATCTTGTGCCTGCTGCAAAGATTTCAGACATGGCTACAGGTTGGCTGTGCGGACAGGCTGCACGTGATTTCACGGCTACAGACCAAAAGGCTTTAAGCAGCTTTAATATTGAGGAGTCTGAAGAATTCAAGACGTCCAAGTATTTTTGCAAGACTAACTTCGATATGGCAAAAATCAAGGATGAGGAGTCCCGATATGTAAACCTACCCAAGTTCTATGATTTCGGCAACAGTAAGGACAAGGAGATATTGTTGGCGCGGAACTTTCGTCGTATCAATAAGGAAGTGGAAGATATGGTCGTCCAGCTCACCGGATTGCTTAAAAGTGAAAAAGAAAAGACCTCAGAATAAGAAAATATGATATAGCGTTAAGTCGCGATTGTTTGTTGTATTATTGGTTAATTATGGAGGAGAGTATGCCCGTAGGCATACTCTTTTTTATATCGTATGCCTGAAATAAATACTTCGC
>CAMWRB010000211.1 GCA_947176545.1 uncultured Porphyromonadaceae bacterium | reverse complement strand
GCGGTTACTCTCGGGCAGAGGCAGCTGCTCGACACGCGCCACATCCTTGATGGCTGATTTGGTCGCCATTGTCTGGAATGTGATGATATGCGCCACCTTCTCCTCGCCATATTTTCTCGTGACATATTTCAATACCTCATATCGTCCGTCGTCGTCAAAATCGACATCTATATCCGGGAGTGATATGCGGTCAGGATTGAGAAAACGTTCGAATAGCAGGTCGTACTTGATAGGGTCAATCTGAGTTATGCCGAGACAATAGGCGGCTGCGCTCCCGGCAGCCGAACCACGACCGGGTCCGACACTGACTCCCAATTCATTGCGGGCAACGTTGATAAAGTCTTGCACAATAAGAAAATAACCGGGGAAACCCATGGTCTTCATTATGTACAGTTCGAAATTCAGACGTTCCGCCACATCGTCCGGCAAGGGATTGCCGTAACGCTTCACCGCACCCTCCATTGTGAGTTTCGTCAGATAATCAGCCTCAAACTTGATACGATACAGCTTGTCATAACCGCCGAGACGAGCTATTTTCTTCTCCGCTTCCTCCTGAGATAGTACCACATTGCCGTTTTCATCACGCGTGAACTCGTCAAACAGTTCCTGTTCGGTGATACGGGAACGGTATTCCTCCTCTGTCCCGAACTCAGCAGGTATGTCGAAGTTCGGCATGATAGGCCCGTGGTCAATCGAATAAAACTCCACCTTGTCGAGTATCTCCATACTGTTGGAGATTGCCTCGGGAATATCGGCGAAGATGTCTGCCATCTCCTGAGGTGTCTTCAGCCATTCCTGCTTGGTATAATGCAGACGCTCTTCATTAAATTTGCGACCCATTGAGACACATATCAATCTGTCGTGAGCCTCTCCGTCATCCTCAAAAGTAAAATGGACGTCATTGGTAGCCACGACCTTTATATCATGTTTGCGTGCGAGGTCGAGAAGGACGGCATTGACTCTTTGCTGCTCGACATATACCTGACGGTTAGAATTCTCTTTAAATGTCTGATGACGTTGCAGTTCAAGATAGTAGTCATCACCGAAAACGCTTTTATACCATAGAACACGCTGTTCTGCCCCCTCGATATCATTGTTGAGTATCATCTGCGGCACTTCTCCGCCCAGACATGCTGAACAGACTATCAGACCTTCGGCATGCTTCTCCAGCTCATATCGGTCGGTACGCGGTTTGGAGTAGAAACCTTCAGTCCAGGCTTTGCTTACGAGCTTAATCAGATTTTTATATCCCTTGTAATTTTTTGCAAGTACGATGAGGTGGTAGCCCTTGTCGGAGCGAGACTTGCGGTCTGTAAGCCTGTCATGAGCCACATACATCTCGCAACCGAAGACAGGTTTGAACTTTTCGCTATCCTCTTTGCCGGAGTTCACCTTATTGACATAGTTGAAAAATTCCTTTATGCCGAACATATTGCCGTGGTCAGTCAGTGCGATGCCTCGCATACCGTCTGAAATGGCCTTATCTACAAGTTCGCTGATGCCTGCCTTTCCGTCGAGCAGGCTGTATTGTGAGTGCACATGCAGGTGCGTGAATTGAACGTCTGACATACTACAAAGTTAATAATTTTGGATGTAAAATCAAATAGAGAATAAATAGTTTAAAAAAAATTCTTATCTTTGCTTTGATATATGCTGTCCGTACATTTTTTGTATAGGGCGCATACCATGAAATGATATTATAAATAACTAACATCAATATTATTACCATGAACGACAAGCGAATTCTGCTTTCGGCTGAATGGCCGGAAATGCCTGAGTTCAAGGAGGGTATCCGTCGTGCTCCTGACCGCGGATATACACTGACTCCTGAGAAAACCAAAGTAGCTCTTAAAAACGCATTACGTTATCTTCCGCCTGAACTGCACGCCAAGGCTGCTCCGGAATTTATGGAGGAGTTGCGCACACGCGGACGTATATATGCCTATCGTTGGCGTCCCGAGGGTGACCTGAAGGCCAAGCCTATTGACGAATATAAGGGTAAATGTCTTGCCGGCAAGGCGTTCCAGGTTATGATAGACAATAACCTCTGTTTCGACATAGCGTTATATCCCTACGAACTTGTCACCTATGGTGAGACAGGTCAGGTGTGTCAGAACTGGTTGCAGTATCATCTGATAAAGAAATATCTGGAGGAACTGACCGATGAACAGACACTCGTTGTAGAGTCCGGACATCCCTTAGGTCTGTTCCCCTCAAAAAAGGATGCTCCTCGTGTCATCATCACCAATGCCATGATGGTCGGTATGTTTGACAATCTGCATGACTGGCATGAGGCAATGCAGATGGGTGTCGCCAACTACGGTCAGATGACTGCCGGTGGCTGGATGTATATCGGTCCCCAGGGTATCGTACACGGCACTTTCAATACTATTTTAAATGCCGGCCGTATGAAGCTTGGTGTGCCTGAGGACGGAGACCTTTCAGGTCATCTTTTCGTAAGCTCCGGTCTCGGCGGTATGAGTGGTGCTCAGCCCAAGGCTGCCCTTATTGCCGGCGCTGCCGCCATCATAGCTGAGGTTGACCTCTCACGTATCGAAACACGTAAGAATCAGGGTTGGGTAGAGTACGTCACCGATTCTATTCCCGAAGCTTTTGAATTGGCAGAAAAGGCAATGGCTGAGAAAAAACCAATCTCAATTGCATATCATGGCAATGTAGTGGACCTTCTCGAGTATGCTGTCAAGCACAATAAGAAGATTGACCTGCTGAGTGACCAGACCTCATGTCATGCTGTCTATGAGGGAGGATATTGCCCTGCGGATATGACTTTCGAGGAGCGTACGCGTCTGTTGCATGAAAATCCCGAGGAGTTCAACCGTCAGATTGACAAAACTCTGCGCAGACACTACGAAGCGATTAAATCGCTTGTAGAACGTGGTACATACTTCTTCGATTACGGTAATTCCTTTATGAAAGCCATATACGATGCCGGTGTCAAGGAAATCTCCAAGAACGGCATCGATGAGAAGGATGGATTTATCTGGCCTTCATATGTGGAGGATATCATGGGTCCGATGCTGTTTGACTATGGTTATGGTCCTTTCCGTTGGGTATGT
>CAMWRB010000210.1 GCA_947176545.1 uncultured Porphyromonadaceae bacterium | reverse complement strand
TCTTCACCTCTCTATTCGTCGGCAGCGTCAGATGTGTTTAAGATACATATATTGATGCTGTATTTATTACCCATGAACATTATGACAATGTGGGGGGCATCGATGACTTGCGGCCTTTCTGCGCTCAGGGTAAGATAAATCTGTATGTGAGTGAAAAGGTTGAGCAGGCATTGAGAAAACGTCTGGACTATTGCTTTGCCGACCGCCTGTATCCGGGAGTCCCTCAACTCGAACTCAAAGTCATCGACGATACGCGACCCTTCTACATCAAAGGTTTGGAGATAATTCCGGTTCGGGTTCTGCACGGCAAGCTCCCCATACACGGCTTCCGAATCGGTAGAATGGCTTATATCACCGACATAAAATATATCGATGAGGAGGAACAATCCAAGCTTGAAAATCTTGATGTACTTATCATAAGTGCACTGCGTGACCGTGAACACTTCGCTCATTTTACCATCTCGGAGGCTTTACACCTCATAGAGGAATTAAAGCCGCGTGAAGCCTACCTGACCCACCTGTGTCATGAGGCCGGACGTCACAAGGAACTGGAGAACCGTCTGCCTGATAACGTCCATCCGGCATATGACGGTGAAGTAATCACGGTCAGGTAAAAAATCTTTAAATTCTTGAAGTACACTTGAAAAATATAATTATCTTTGTTGTTGGGTGAGACATTAATATTCTCACTTCATACCTAATAACCGAACAAAATATACAATGATATGAAACAATCAGGAGCAATAAAGTTCAGACTCTCGTTGCTGAGCTTTTTAGAATTCGCGATTTGGGGCAGTTATCTGACATCTTTAGGTAATTTCTTGGCCCATAACGGTCTGCAGGCACAAATCGGATGGTTTTACGCCATTCAGGGCATCGTGTCGCTGTTCATGCCCTCACTTATAGGCATACTTGCAGACCGCTGTATTCAGGCACAACGTATGCTAAGTCTTTGCCAACTCATAGGCGGAGTCTTTATGTCGCTCGCCGGGTTATACTGCATGACAGCCGGTCAGATAGCGTTCGGACCGTTGTTCGTACTTTACACTGTCTCTGTGGCATTCTTCATGCCCACAATCGGACTTAATAATTCTGTGACTTTCAATGCCCTTAATAAAGCCGGCCTTGATACAATCAAGGACTTCCCTCCAATCAGGATATGGGGAACCATCGGATTTATATGCGCGATGCTTCTTGTCAATTTCGCAGGTCCGGAAGATGCCAAGTTTCAGACTACATATATGCAGCTCTTCGTTTCGGCCGCTTTCAGTTTCATCATGATGCTTTATGCTCTGACTATGCCCAAGTGTGAGGTATGCAAAACGACAGGGAAAAGTGGAAGTCTTATTGAGATGCTCGGATTGAAGTCATTTACCCTCTTCAAAAATCCGAAGATGGCGATTTTCTTTATATTCAGCATGTTGCTCGGTGTCTCCCTGCAGATTACCAACGGCTATGCCAACGCATATATCTCCTTTTTCTCACAGATTCCGGAATATGCAAGCGCCTGGGCCTCCCGCAACGCCAATGCTATCATTGCCATTTCTCAGACATCCGAAACTCTCTGTATCCTGCTCATCCCGTTTTGCCTGCGCAAGTTCGGCATTAAGGGTGTAATGCTGATGGCGATGTTCGCTTGGGTTTTGCGTTTCGGTTTCTTTGGTCTCGGCAATCCTTCAACCGGTGTATGGATGCTGATTCTATCCTGTATTGTATATGGTATCGCCTTCGACTTCTTCAATGTCAGCGGTGGCCTGTATGTCGACAAGATGACAACCCCCGATACCCGCAGCTCCGCACAAGGTCTCTTCATGATAATGACAAACGGACTGGGAGCAACTATAGGCACACTCTCAGCAATGGCTATCGTCAATGCAAACGTGATACCGACGGACACTCCCGAGCAGCAGCTTTCGGGATGGAGATTATCCTGGTTTATATTTGCTGCCTACGCACTGGTGGTAGCCGTTCTGTTCATCTTTGCTTTCAAAGATAACAAGAAGGACTCGACGGGCCTGCTCAAAGATGCTGTAGCAGATGCCACCGAGGGCGGAGACGGCTATGTGAGCGACAATGACATCATCTAAGGTAAGTAAATTTGCTTAGACGCGTTGGATAATGATTCAATTTTATGACCCCGATATTGAGAAGAAACTGCGTCTTAATGCCGAGGAATCCGCTCATGCAGTTAGGGTGTTGCGCAAGCAGGCCGGGGATGTCATATATGTCACCGATGGTCGGGGTACACGTTTCGAATGCGTCCTCCTCTCTGCTGACTCCAAGGGATGTCCGGTAGAGATAACAGGACGTGAGACACATAATCCTCATTGGCCCAACCGGGTGAATCTGGTAGTCGCTCCCACAAAACATCTGGACCGTATGGAGTGGCTCATTGAAAAAAGTGTCGAGGTCGGCGTCAATAAAATCATATTTGTGAAATGCAGTCGGAGCGAGCGCAAGGAATTGCGTATAGACCGACTGCAGAAGATAGCTGTCTCCGCAATGAAGCAGAGTCTCAAGTGTGTTCTCCCGGAAGTTGTAGGATTAATGCCATACAACACCTTTATCACCCGATGCCTTGAGTCTGATTCATTTTGCGAAGGTCAGAGATTCATGGGATATTGTAATGAAAACATTATACGCCGTAGTCTTGTTAATGAGTATAGGCCGGGGAGCGACGCGACATTACTTATCGGCCCGGAAGGAGACTTCACTCCCGAAGAGGTAGAAGCCGCCATAGCTGCACAATTCATCCCCGTGACATTCGGAGAGACACGGATGCGCACGGAAACGGCTGCATTATACGCTCTCCAGACTATCCATATATTAAATCAAATTACTTGACCCGTAAATCATTAAGGATGATTACAAACAATATGTTCGAGACCTTGACCCGAAATCCGCATCGTAACTTCTTCCTGTTGGCAGGCCCATGTGTGATTGAGAGTGAGGAGATGGCTTTGAAAGTTGCGGAACACCTGATATCCGTCACTGACAGATTAGGGATTCCGTATGTCTTCAAGGGAAGTTACCGCAAGGCAAACCGCTCCCGTTTGGATTCCTTCACCGGCATTGGAGATGAAAAAGCGCTCAAAATCTTACGTAAAGTCAAGGAATATT
>CAMWRB010000209.1 GCA_947176545.1 uncultured Porphyromonadaceae bacterium | reverse complement strand
GGACGAAGCACACTGTATCTCCGAATGGGGACACGACTTCCGTCCCGAATACCGTCGCATCCGTGAGATAATAGATACAATCTCACGGAGACCGATAATAGCTCTTACGGCAACGGCTACCCCGAAGGTGCAGCATGATATCCGCAAGAACCTGGGTATCAATAGCGGCGTGGTGTACAAGTCGAGCTTCAACCGCGCCAATCTCTTCTACGAGGTCAGACCCAAGACCAAGGATGTGATGCGTGATATAATCAGATATATCAAGAGCAATCCGGGTAAGTCGGGTATCATATACTGTCTGTCCCGCAAGAGTGTGGAGGATTTCACCCAGATACTGCATATCAACAATATCAAGGCTCACCCGTATCACGCGGGTATGGATGCGGCCAGACGTGCCGCCAATCAGGATGATTTCCTTCAGGAGAAAGTGGATGTCATAGTGGCGACTATCGCTTTCGGTATGGGAATTGACAAGCCGGATGTCAGATACGTCATCCATTATGACATACCCAAAAGTCTCGAGGGTTACTATCAGGAGACCGGACGTGCCGGACGTGACGGCGGCGAAGGGAGATGTATCACATTCTACAGCCATAAGGACCTGCAGAAACTTGACAAGCTTATGCAGGGCAAGAGTCCCGGTGAGCAGGAAATCTGCCGGCAGCTGCTTATGGAGACAGCCCGATATGCCGAGTCATCCGTATGCCGCCGGCGCATATTGCTCAATTATTTCGGGGAGCATATGGAGGAATGCAATTGCGGTAACTGTGACAATTGCATCACCCCGACCAAAAGGGTGGAAGCATCCGAAGAACTATCCATTGTACTGGAGAGTATCAAGGCTCTCGGTGAGAAGTATAAGTCGGAATATATAGTGGCATTTCTTACGGGAAGCATCACCGGGGAGATGCAACGTTGTCATCAGGATGACCACGAATTGTTCGGTGCGTTGTCCGATGTTGAGGATGGTTTTCTAAACAACCTGATACAACAGGCCGTCATATCCGGATACCTGCATAAGGAGATGGAGAATTACGGAATCCTGCATCTTACGAAAGCAGGAATGGATTATATGGAGCATCCCGTCAAATTCATGATGATAGAGATGAAGGACTTCGGTGATACAGACTATGAGAGCGGCGGTGAGTACGGGAGTGCCGCTGACAATGAATTGTTCAGCATACTCAAGGATGTGAGACGGCATATTGCATCCAGACTCAATGTTCCCCCATATGTCATATTACAGGACTCCGTTCTCGAATCGATGGCGACGACATATCCTGTTACCGAGGAGGAGATGATGAATATCCCCGGTGTCGGCCAGGCCAAGGCAAAGCGGTTCGGCAACGAATTTCTGGATGTCATACGACGTCATGTCGAACTCAATGAGATAGAGCGTCCGACCGATATCAAGGTGCGTATAGTCGCGGATAAAAATAAGGTGAAATATCAGATTATCCAGGGTGTGGACCGCAAGATTAATCTGGAGGATTTGGCCGAGTCGAGGGGACTGGAATTTATTGAGCTCATACAGGAACTGGAATCGATAGTGTCATCGGGCACACGACTCAATATCGACTATTATCTCGATGAAATTCTGGATGAGGACGCGCAGGAGGATATAATAGAATACTTGCGTGATATAGAGGAAGATGACCTTGAGGGTGCGCTTGAAGACCTCAGTGACGAGTACACGGAAGAGGAGGTACGCCTGGCGAGAATTAAATTTCTATCCTCATGGTGACGAGGATGAAACGGACTTCGCCGGGGACGGATATGAGTAATTATCGTGCATGAAATGTTGAAAAAAATCCGTAATTTATAATTTTTTTGCTAAGCCAACGTTTCTTGTTTAGAAATAATAACTGAACTAATTAATGAAGACAAAAATTCTGCTTGGCGGTGCCCTGGGTGTATGTGCCCTGGCATGGGGTGCGAAAGACCAAGTGATAATGACAGTCAATGGGGTGGATGTCCCCAAATCGGAATTTGAGTATCTATATCACAAGAACAGTCAGCAACAATTGGCACCTCAACCACTGGAGGAATATGTCGAGATGTTCAAGAACTACAGGCTGAAGGTGGCCGATGCATTGGCCTCCGGTATCGATACGACCGGTACATATCGTCAGGATATAGCGCAGTATCGTCACGATTTGGCAGCTCCCTATCTTGCCGATTCCCTCTATCTCAATCAGCTCGTGCGAGAGGCCTACGACCGCTCCAAGGAAGAGATTGAGTCATCTCACATCATGATTTTCAAGAGCCGTAATGATGAGGAAAACAAGCGTAACCGTGCGTTGCTCGACAGTCTGAGACAGGAACTTGCCGGTGGTGCAGACTTCGCACTTATGGCAGCGCAGTATTCACAGGACCGTGGAAGTTCAAACAGAGGCGGCAATATGGGATGGATTACTTCAGGTAAGCTACCCTACAGCTATGAGAGTGTGGCATATACGCTTCAGCCCGGTGAGATATCGGAGGTCGTGGAGAGTCCGGTAGGCTATCACATTCTTAAGGGAGGCAAGCGTCGTCCGGCCCGTGGTCAGGTGCATGTGTCACATATTATGAAAATGTCTCCCGCCGGTGGTGATGCCGCTGCAGAGGCCACTGCAAAATCGCAGATAGACAGTATATACAATATCCTACGGACCGCACCGGGGCGTTTTGAAGAGATGGCGGTCAATTATTCGGAGGACCCCGGTTCGGCGCGCAACGGTGGCCTGTTGCCCTGGTTCGGTGCGGGTCAGATGGTTGAGGAGTTTGACAGCGTCTCGTTCGCACTCCCTGTAGAGGGTATCAGCAAGCCGTTCCGTACCCGTTTCGGATGGCATATCGTATATAAAATAGAGGAAAAAGGCGTACCCGCGCTTGAGGAGATGAAAGCATCCGAATTGAAGCGAATTGCCAATCCTCAGGATGAACGCTATGAGATGGTGCGCAAGCATCAGACAGATGTCCTCGCCCGCAAATACAAGGCATCACTCGACAAGTTTGCCCTTGAGCGTCTGCGCATGGGATTGATGCTCAACGGTCTCGACAGTGCATACTACGAACTTAACAACGCTCCGCGCATGCGCGATATGGCTGTCGGTCGAATAGACAAGACTCCGCTGACTGCCGGAGAGTTGCTCGACAGCTTCCATGGC
>CAMWRB010000208.1 GCA_947176545.1 uncultured Porphyromonadaceae bacterium | reverse complement strand
ATCTAAAGTGATAGTTTGTAGGGCTTTTAACCTCTATATATTGCAAAAATAATAATTTTTTTCGATTTTCCCGTGCTGACGTTCCACTATTTTGCAACCACTCCTCATATGTCCCCTCGTATGCGGCAATATCTTTCCAATATTTAAAAACTCTCTGAGGGCTCTGATGGTTATAATCATATATCAACTTAGAATATTAACATCGCTGTTGTCCGCCCGGTCCCGTATGTGTGCTTGCGGTTGAGACAGCGTCTCTTAAATCCAAATATTATGAATCTTGCTATCAATATTATCGGAACATTGGCGGCTGTCTGCATGATATGCGGGTATCTGCCTCAGGCTATATATACCATACGCACACGCGACACGGCGGGTATTGCCATGCCGACGTTCCTCGCTCTCGGCTTCGGAAGTGTTTTCTTTGTGGTTCAGGGGATTCTGACGGGCAACTGGCCTCTGATTGTCACCAATCTTATCACGACCATCTGCTCAATCATCATCACGGTGATTAAAATCCGCAATGACAGATGTAAAAAGCAGTAGGGGCGCTATAAATAGCGCCCACCGCGACAAAAAAGGCGCTATAAATAGCGCCGACACCGACAAAAAAGGGGCGCTATTTATAGCGCCCACAAATATAAATAGCGCCCACAACGCATAGGTGAAGTGATATGTCAGGCGGATGCTTTTGTCCGACGCATGGAGATGCGTCGTGACAACCATATGTTGAGGCCGACCCAGAGGAATATATCACCCAAGAGTATGAAGGTGATGTTGATATATAGCGACAGCCATATATTGAGTGCGCTCAGTGCGGCCGAGAATGATACGATGGTTATCATGGCTACGCGCTGATGCAGCCCGGCCGCCAATAGTTTATGATGTATATGATTTTTGTCGGGTAGGAAGGGGTTGGTGTGATTGCGCAAGCGGTGGAGATAGACACGCACAACGTCAAGGCAGGGTATGAGCAGCGGCGCGAAAGCCACGACAGCGAAGTTGTAGCCGCCTGCGCGGTCGGGCTCGTTGGCCAGACGCAGCGCGAGAGCCGAGATGATGATGCCTACAGTCAGGGTGCCGGTGTCGCCCATGAATATTTTCTTGCGCTTGGTAGCGTCTCCGAATACGTTGAAAGCGAAGAATGAAGCCAGTGCCGCAAAGAGACAGAAAGCTATCTGCGAGAAGAGAAATATCTGATTGTCAAAGAGGAATATGCCGTACACCAGACAGGCTATCAGGCTCAGGCCTGAGGCCAGACCGTCGATGCCGTCGATGAGATTGATGGCGTTGGTGATAAAGACTATCAGGATGATTGTCAGCGCGATGGCAAATATGATATTGGTCTCCTGCAGGCCGAATAATCCGTGAAATTCGTTGAATATAAGATTGGAGACCACCAGCAGAGCGGCGGCAAATATCTGTACCGTGAATTTGGCGCGGTAACGGACACCTATCAGGTCGTCGGCAATGCCTACGATGAAGAGCGACAGACCGCCGCAGGCCAGAAATACACCCTCCTTGATTTGGTCGACGGGTATGGACCGCAGCCATTCGTAGTTGTACAGCAATCCGATGCCGATGGAGAGCATGATGGTGAAGAGAATGACGGGCATGAAGGCTATGCCTCCGAGACGAGGTATGGGAAGCGTATGGATTTTGCGTTCATCCGGCTCGTCAAAGAGTTTCTTTTTGAAAGCTATCAGTAAGATTTGTGGTATAAGGAAGC
This sequence comes from uncultured Porphyromonadaceae bacterium, assembly GCA_947176545.1. Classification (GTDB taxonomy): domain Bacteria; phylum Bacteroidota; class Bacteroidia; order Bacteroidales; family Muribaculaceae; genus Lepagella. Next base: position 1,428 of record CAMWRB010000208.1, on the reverse strand, counting down.
CGGTCAAGGCAGCCACGGTCAGTAGCGAGGCAAGGTCAATAATCAGCCAGGTAGAGTTCATAAGGTATTGTTTTCAAGCTCGAGAGGCCACCGGAAAGGTCAGTCAAGCCTGTCGACAGAAGATATTTGTTACCGCAAATATAGTAAATTTTATCGCAATTGCCAAAAAATGTTAAAAAACATAAAAGAAAGAGCTGCGTCATTAATGCTATGACGCAGCTCGGATAACTGGTGCGGAAAGTGGGACTTGAACCCACACGACCGATTAAGGTCAAGGGATTTTAAGTCCCTCGTGTCTACCATTCCACCATTACCGCCCGTTTTGTGAATGCAAATATACTATTTTTTGACTTACTGACCGCGTATTTGTGTTTTATTAACATATTGCTGCAATATTTTGGCAGACGTGCGCTCTATCTTTGCAGTGTCTTCGGTGACATACCGCTTACGAATCCGCGACGCCGCGGGGATGGCCGGTGAGAGTCTCCGGAGAGCCGCCAAAACCTATTCAACGCTATATGTTATGGACGCAACTGTCAAATATCCTATCAGATTTGGTGACCGTATCTTCGTACGGGTCATGATGCTCGGACGCGCTGTCCGCGAACTCACACTCGAAAATGTTGCAAGTTTTACAGATGTCATCGGCGAGATACGTCATGCTCTCGGTGACCTGCGCGGTCTTGTCGTCGCCATAGTCCGCAATTATCATCGCGGCTGGAGCGTCGACAGACCGATGATGTTGTATGGTCGCAGCCGCTGTCCCGAGGGAGTAAGACGTGCTGACACCGGCCGTGAGATGTCCGTCCGCGGACGCGCCGGCCGTTTCGCGATGTCGGCCGTACGGGTCAGTGGTGTGTAGGGAAAGGGACGCGCGGTATGTCCGGGGTATCTCCATACCGTTCATTTTATGTTAATTAATCGCAGATTGTGGATTGAAGTCGGTTTTTTTATTATATTTGTAATGTGCTTAAGAGGCAGACTCTGAGAAAAACATGTATCTATAATCAACAATCAACATGAAAGTAAAAGTAATGCTGGCAGCTCTGGCAGGGCTGTCGATGTCAATGGGGTGTTGCGCGCAGGATGTCGCTCCCGATAATGCCGCCAATGCCGTGGAGGGTGATGTGTCGGTGGTCTATATGACGCGGGAAATCACACCTGATTCGATTATCAAACTTTATAATCAGTTAGGTCGTGAGGCCAAGGGGAAGGTCGCTGTCAAAATCTCGACCGGCGAACCGGGTGGCCACAACTATCTGAAGCCGGAGTTGATAGGCCCGTTCGTGCAGTCGGTCAATGGTACCATCGTAGAGTGTAACACTGCTTACGCCGGCAAACGATATACGGCTGAAGACCACCTGCTGGCTGCCGCTGACCCCGGTGTCACGGCGATTGCTCCCGTAGGCATCAGGGATGCCGGGGGAG
>CAMWRB010000207.1 GCA_947176545.1 uncultured Porphyromonadaceae bacterium | reverse complement strand
CTACTAGGTTTTCAAATTTAATATTTTTTTGTGGAATAGGAGGTGGAATGTAAGTATTATTTCCGATAATTTGGTTAAATTTGTAGCCGATGGCATCCGGCGGAACATCTATATATCCGTTGTGACCGCTGCTATCGAAAGGTAAATACAGAATAAAGATTCAGCATTAATGTTAATAATAGGTATTGCCGGTGGAACCGGAAGCGGCAAATCAACAGTAGTTCGCAAGATTATCGAATCACTGCCCCAGGATGAAGTATGTGTTATCCCGCAGGATTGCTATTATAATGATAATCATCATATACCCCTTGAGGAACGTCTGAAGATGAATTATGATGAGCCTGCATCTATAGAATGGAGTTTGCTTGTCAAACATCTTCAAATGCTAAAAAATGGCGAATCGGTCGAAATGCCTACCTACGACTTTATCACCTGTTCACGTCTGAAAGAGACGGTACATCTCGAGCCACGCGAAGTGGTTGTGGTGGAGGGAATACTGGTATTGACAGACAAACCTCTGAGGGATATGCTGGATGTAAAGGTGTTTGTGGATGCGGATGCTGATGAGCGCCTGATACGTGTAATACATCGTGATTGTATAGAACGGGGACGCACGCCGCAGATGGTGATAGACCGTTACGAAGAGACCCTCAAACCCATGCATGAACTCTATATCGAGCCGTCGAAACGATATGCCGACCTTATAATCCCGCAGGGTGGTCACAATAATGTGGCGATAAAATTGCTTACAGATTATATCCGTTCGCTGTTGCCTTCAACGACAAGTAAATAGTTGCTCATGTCAGAGGAGAATAACATTATTCCGGGGGATATGCACGATTTCGCAGTAACGGAACCCCCAATCGGCAATGAACCGGACCTCGGCGTAGATGTTCTTGAAGATGGACCGGTGGAGGTTGTCATACCCCGCGACGGAGTGTTGCGTACGGATAATCTTGTAAAGCGTTACGGGCGTCGTACAGTTGTCAATCATGTCTCCATCGAGGTAAGTCAGGGTGAGATTGTCGGTCTGTTAGGCCCGAACGGTGCGGGCAAAACCACCACATTTTACATGACGGTTGGGCTTATATCACCGAACGGAGGTAAAATATATCTCGATGATAAGGATATAACCAAATTTCCGGTCTACAAACGTGCTCAATTGGGCATAGGATACCTTGCTCAGGAGCCGAGCGTATTTCGCAAGCTTAGTGTCGAGAACAACATCCGGGCGGTGCTTGAAATGACAGATACTCCCAAAGCGCAGCAGCGTGAGATTTTGGAGAGTCTCATTTCGGAATTTCATCTGGAGAAAGTCCGGAAAAATCTCGGTGACCAACTTTCGGGCGGCGAGCGTCGGCGTACGGAGATAGCTCGTTGTCTGGCGATTAATCCTAAATTTATCATGTTGGATGAACCGTTCGCCGGAGTCGACCCTATAGCAGTAGAGGATATTCAATCCATAGTATACAAGCTGAAAGAGAAAAATATAGGCATTCTGATAACGGACCATAACGCTCCGGAGACTCTTTCCATTACTGATAGAGCCTACCTTCTCTTTGAAGGAAAAATACTTTTCCAGGGTACGAGTGAAGAACTTGCGGCCGACCCGATAGTGAGAGAGAAATATTTAGGACATAACTTTATGTTCCGCCGCAAAAAGTTTGATTAACTTGTGAATACTTCTGATAGTGACATCTCGGCAAACGAAAAATTTTCAAGATGGCAATCCGGAAGGTGATATACTCAAAAAAATATATTACTGATGATTAAATCTCTCAAACAGCTTTTATTGCTTGTGTTTCTATTGGGTATAAGTGTTTTTATTGCCGGTAGTATATCGGGTGCTCTATTATACTATGCCGATATGAGCGCGCAGTCGCGGCTGTTGATTTCGAGTTCTATCCAGGGTATATTGTGTTTTGCCCTTCCGGCATATGTAACCGTACGTCGTTTTAACAGACAGCCCCTCCGTTTTCTCGGACTGACAACACCTGTCAGCTGGCGTCCGTTCGCGGGTGTGGTTATAGTATTCATTATAGGATTGCCCATGCTCAATTGGCTTGTAGCTGTCAATGAGTCTATAACGTTGCCGGTGGGATTAGGAGGTCTGGAAGGGAAACTAAGAGAATGGGAGGATGCAGCCCGGGCAATGACGTCGGAGATGCTTGCCGCAAGTTCATTCAACGGTCTGCTCATCAATATTCTTGTGATAGGTCTTTTGACCGGTTTGTGCGAGGAACTATTTTTCCGGGGTGCACTTCAACGGATAATGGGTAATATCCCTCAGATTGCCAAAGGTGGAGCTGTGTGGTGTGCGGCCATAATTTTCAGTGCTGTTCATTTTCAGTTCTTCGGGTTTATTCCGCGTATGCTTTTAGGACTCTTCTTCGGATATATATTGTATTCCACCGGGTCTTTATGGCCGAGTATCTTCGCCCATATGCTCAACAATTCACTGGTGGTGATTACAACATGGTTTGAGGGACATGGCAATTTATTGGGAGTTTTACAGACAGTCGGAATCCCTTCAGAAGGCAGATTCCCTTGGCTCGCAATGTCAAGTGCCCTGACATTGGCAGTATTTCTGGAATGCAGTTACAATTGGTTTTTCAGTAAAAAAGAGTTGAAGAATGGCTAAAAAATCAACAGCTACCCCTTTCCGGGAGATTTTAACTGATATACGCAAAGGTATTTTTGCCAATACGTATATACTCATGGGTGAAGAGGCCTACTATATTGATAAACTGGTAGAGGCTCTTGAAGAGTATGTCGTGCCGGAGGAGGACCGTGATTTCAATCAGACTGCTTATTATGGAAATGAGATAGATATTCCCGTAGTCATTGCGACAGCGCAGCAGTTTCCGGTTATGTCCGAACGCAGACTTGTATTGGCTAAAGAGTGCCAGGCTATGCTCAGTGCCAGGACAGAACTTGATAAACTGTCCGAGTATGTGCTTCGGCCGGCACATAATACGGTGCTCGTAGTGGTTTATAAAGGTGACAATCTGAATGCGACCTCAAAACTGATGAAAGCAGCTGCAAAGGCTGAAGCCGTTGTATTCCGGAGTCCCCGACTGCGAGACTATGAGCTGGGATTGCCAATCAAAGACTATTGTATGTCCCGCCATATAGGCATTGATGACCGCAGCGTCAATATGCTTGTCGAATA
>CAMWRB010000206.1 GCA_947176545.1 uncultured Porphyromonadaceae bacterium | reverse complement strand
CTATATGGATGGCGACCTCAACACGTCGGAATGGCGTATGGGGAGCTTGGACAAAATCAAAAATCAAAGGTGAGAAAGGCGATAAGGGTGACAAGGGAGACGATGGCAAACAAGGCCTTACCGGACCGATGGCATATCCGGCCGGTGAATACAAGAGCGGTGTAACATATTCATCGAAGAACGGTGCGCGTCCGGTGGTATTGTATGACGGAGAATATTATTGTCTGAAAGAGGATATAACCTATACCGGTACAGGGAGTATGTTTGATAATCCCGCCATGGAATATCTTGCATGGGAACACGTCGATAAATTCTCGACAATCTTCGCTGACATCATAATGGCCAATTTCGCAAAGTTGAGCAGTGCTGTTTTCTATGGTGACTTCATGTTTTCTCAGCAGGGTAAAGACCAGAACGGCAATAATACCACCGCATATCAGAACTTCTATGAGACCGACCCTATGAAGCCCAGCAATGTTTTCCGTCCCAATTTCCTGCTCAATCTGCTGACCGGTGAACTATGGGGAAGCAAGGCTACGCTTGGCAATGTGGAGTTCAGCGGTAATAGTATTGAGAATTATACACCATTTTACAGAAATTACAATGAGATTGAGATAAGAGAGAACCTAATAAATGACACAGTCGAACCTCCTACCGGTGTGACAACAAGAACAAAATCGTATCAGCGCTCACTTGCAATGATTGATTGCAAACGCACTGGTAAATTCAAATTTGGGGTAAAGGGGTATCTTCAAGTTGCAGGTTACGCAGATGGAATTTCGGGTTCATGGGAGAAATACGTAGAGTCCACTGCTACTATAACAATTAAGGCCGGCACACATGTGCTCGATACAAAAACGGTCAGCTCATCATCACTTTCTGAGCCACCTGTAGATTTTGATATATCTAATTTATCTGATACACTTTATGCAGGATATAAATACAACTTGTTTGTTGATGTTGAATTGTCAGTAAAGAGGGTCAAAACCGGCAAAGGCAACGACAGTTTTGCCGAATTGCATCTTGAATTTAACGGAGTAACGGAGGTTGATGAGAATAAAAATACTCTCTACGAAACGAAATATCTGAAAGATGGCCTTATCATAAGCTTGTCGGATAGGGATTATATGATGATGTGGCGTGAGAACGATACCGACGGCAATGTGCGCACTCAGTTCGCAATAGAGAACGGATGTGGATATGGATTAGGTGTCACTAACGACGGCATACAGATACGCGATGTCAAGAAACAGAAACTCGGATGGATGTCACTTGAAGAGTACATAAATAAAGTAGCAAACAAATAATATAACCAAATATGAAACAATCACAAGGAACACCGCTCGGCTCGTTGGCAGCATTGGAATCTATACAGAACCTGCGCTTCCCATGTTTTGTCTCCGGCATTGCCAATTACTTCACCACGGATGGCGTGCTCAAAGCATACATGACAAAAGAGTGCGCCAAAATAAACGGTGAGGGAAAGTTGCTTAGTTCGCAGATACCGTCTGCCATACCCACCCAATGGAAAAAGGACTTGTTGGGCGAGCAGTGGGTAATGATGATGAACGGCAGGGATGACAAGGATGAATATCGGTATCCTTACGTCGGCTATCTTGACGGCAGCACATTTGTTCCGGCAACATCATATTCGCTTATCCGCAACGGTTACTTCCCCGATAAGGATGCCACATATCCCTATTGGCTTCACGGTTGCAAGCTCTCATACGAACAGGCAGTCCGAGTAATGGCCTCGACATGGTCTCCGGTACTGCATGGCGCTTTACCACAGGCACGTACTCACAAAGTCATGCCACTGTATCAGGGCGAAGATGTAGGAGCATGGTCTATGGGAATGGCAAGCTGTCTCGGAGGTTCGCAGTTGTGGGCGGTCGATTTGGTAGGCAAGTACGGCAATATGTTTTATAACAACAATACCGACGGCATTCCGTCCCAGACTAATGTTCCCTCGGTCATGCCGTCAGACCTCTACCGCGCGTTCGACACGAATACACAGCTGGTCTTAATCAACGGGGCAATAGACATGCGTTTCCTTAACGACAGCAAGATACTCAGAGCATTCTACGGATGTACAAATCTGCGTTTCCTGCGATTGCACTCAATCCCTGACGATGTGACAACCATAGACTTCACCGGATGCAAACGCCTTTGGCCGCATCTGTTTTTGCAGATGACATTCTTCAACCCGGTCACAAAAGAACAGCAGAAGACACGGCCATCTACAACTACAGTTCCGCTGAAAATTAAGATTGACTCTCAGTTGTGGAATGCCTATAGCTCTATGGATGGCGATATATGGAAGAGTATATACCCCACATATTCATTCAGCGAGTGGATTTCGTCTCTCACGGCAAGAAGAATACAATTTGAGGTAAACGGTCAGATAATGAAACCTTGATAACCATGCGCAAAATTTACTATAAAGACGATTTTGAATTTGATATAAGGCTCACTGACTTGCAGTCAAAACCGTACGGCATTCCTCCGTTTGATTTCGAGATACGACTGTGGTCAGTCGCTCGTGACTATTCCGCTGGACGAAAAGATGGAGAACTGTACAACATAAAACCGTCAATGCGAGGAGATGAATGGCTGACAGTAGTCGTGGATAATCATGGATTGTTCCCATGTAAGGAACTGGTTGCTGAGATTATACTTCAGATACCAAATGATGATTATCCAGACGGAAAACAGCAGATAGTACGCAAATACCGGACGGGTATATCTCTGACCGTCTCAGACTCCGATATTCCGGGTGAAGCAGAGATAGAGATGTTGATGCCGTTTATCAAAGGTGAAAAAGGAGACCGGGGAGAAATTATAGACCTTGCCGAGTTGTCAGACGATGAGGTTAAGGAACTCAGGAAACGGCTCGGCATTGAAGATATATCTGAGCTGACTCCTGAGGAAATAGCCGACATAGCAGAGAGAGAATACAAATTATATATTAACCCTTAAATTGCAAATTGCAAACACCTATGGCAGAAATTAAAACTCTCGGCGCGGAGGGTATCAAGACCCTCGCCCAAATCATGGCACGCCATGACGCGGCCACACTCGAAACAGTCCGTCAGGAAATCGCCGAAATCAAGAACAATGTTAAGGCTGAAATCATCGGCGGTGCATCCGAAGATTACGACACGCTCAAGGAGATAGCCGATTATATCGAGGGACATGGCTCAGAGG
>CAMWRB010000205.1 GCA_947176545.1 uncultured Porphyromonadaceae bacterium | reverse complement strand
TTTCTGAAGAGGTCAACGAGGGTGAAGTCATTAATATCGACGGACGGTGCGAATCCGACAACGTCATCCTTGAGAATTACATAATATATGACCCCGGTCTGCTGAAGCGTGTATGTGAGTTCGGTCACGAGACGAATGGGGATATCATAAATGGTTGAAATCTGATTGCGTGACAAAGGCGTCTTACCCTCCTTGAATCGTTGGAAGATGGCGGTGGTGACCACTACCGCTATCTTGCGATGATAATCCTGAGAGACATTTGATACATTCCCCAGAAAATTGAAGGCGAAGATATTCTGCATCGCGTACGTCAGTACACATCCGAACAGCAGTACCAGCCATGATAATTGGAGCCATATGAGCATTAAGGGGAGGAAAGAGAATGAGCCGTAGATAGCATTGTATTTCGATACATATATCTGTCCGTTTACAAAGAGCAGCTGAAGTATCTGAAAGGCTATGGCGCATATTGCGCCTGAAATAGCGGCATATTTGAAGTGTACTTTTGTATTGGGAATAAGGAAGTAGGAGAGAGTGAACGCCAGCCATGCCAGAACCAGTGGTGAGAGTTCGAGCGTGATATTGATGAGGGGGGAGAGGAATGCAAGGTGTACGTTGGACTGTACGATTGTGGACATGAAGATGGAGACACCCGAGGAGCATACCATCAGAATCGGTATCATAAGACAGATGGCGATATAGTCAGTGATTTTCTGATACATCGTCCTGTCTTTCTTGATATCCCAGACATTGTTGAAAGCCTCTTCGATAGTGCTGAGCAGTGAAATCAGTGTCCACAGCAACATGAGTATACCGATACCGACAAAGACGCCTCCGGAGGCCTCTTTGAGATAAGAATCCACAAATGTAATTGCCGTCTCGAGCGCCTTATGCTGGGAGGGGAAGTAACTGAAAATATTGGCGGCCAGCAAATCCTGAAATCCGAACCCGCGTCCGATGGCGAAAAGCAGAGCCAGTGCAGGCACGATGGCAAGAACGGTTGAGTAAGTAAGTGCAGCAGACTTCATCTGTAAGTCGCGGTCCATGAATGACCTGACGGATAGATTTAATGTCTTGATAAGTCTTACCTTAAAGGTGTCTCTCGGGTCACGCCACACTCCTTTCCAGCAGTAGCGGGCGAATGCAAGAGTCCGGTCTATGAGTCGGGCTAAGGATTTGGCCATATTAAGTGTTGCTATTAGATTTTCGAGGATATGATTATGGATTGTTTACAGCGGGTGATGGAGTGAGTATATAGGGAGGTTAATAATGGCTTATTAACCTTAAGCTTCCGGAGACAATCAGATGAAGAGGATAAAAATATTCGGGCGGAGCAATGTTTCAGTATCGCACCGCCCGAATCATAAGTTGCAGAGAGGGTATAAGCCGGGTTATGTATCAGCCTCACGTGGCTGAATGCCTGTCATTTATCTGAGTATGACGGTTGCCCGTCTACTTTAGCAGCCTACCCCTCGACAATGGACGAGCAATCCTTGGATGCCGGTATACTTGGCCTTGCAACACATGGGTTGTGCAGCCTCTGACGGTCGCCCGCAGAGCGGTGAGCTCTTACCTCACCTTTTCACCCTTACCGGAAGAGAACTCTCTTCCGGCGGTTATTTTCTGTCACATTAACCTCGCCGTCACCGACGACTTTCCGTTAAAAAGCATGCTGCTCTATGTTGCCCGGACTTTCCTCTTTATGCTCCCGGCATAAAGCGACAAGCCCCCTCACTGCATTTATATTTCCAGAATCATCTGCATCTCCATGCAGGTGTGCGGAGTAAGTTACTCCTTGATTTTATATCTTTAATTCTCAATCTTTTTGATATCGGGAGCTTCCGAAGCCGGTTCCGTACCTGGCGACGGTTCTTCCGCCATAACCGCTACCGGAGTCTTCCCCTCACGATACAGTGATGTGAAACCATTGACTGAATAAACGGTCAATACTATGCCGGTGATAAGCGCGGCGCTGCCGGCGATGGTTTTCGGTCCCAAAACAAGCACTGTCACACCGGCCGCAATGGAGAGTATCGGCACGATAAGCCATAGAAACTGTACCGGAGCGGGTCGCGCGGCCATAATGGTGAACAGCATGCCGGCGACACCCGCCAATATCATCACTACACCAAGTGTGTAAATACTTATCTGTACGAAAAATGCCGCATCACTTACCATCCAGATTCCCAATCCGAGAGCCGCTGCAGACGCTATGATACCATACCACGGTTTCGGACGCAGGTTGCCCTCTTTATCCTTGCGGGGCAAAAGGTAGCTGACCAGCATTATCAGACTCGGAATACCAATCAGTATTCCTATCGCTATAACAACTCCGTTGTACAACTTGTCGTCAGAATGATATATCAGCAGCAGAATGCCGACAATCAGCGATGACAGATATGTGAAGAGATAAGTGCGTTCCTTCATTTTCATCGATTTTTAGGTTGATACATCAATAATTCTCATGCTTTGCAGTGGAAATCCATATATTCCCCGATACGGGAATACATTTTGAATCCTCTATGTATATCTATAAAGCAAAAATCGGCTATATTGTTTTCAGTATACTGTAATAATATGTATCTTCCTTTAATCTCTCATCAAGAAGCGTTGTCTCTCACTCAGACTGTGTATCATTCGGAGTGGTCGGCGTAACGGGCTTCCAAATGCTTTATTATTACATCTGCTACTCCTTCATCAGATAACAGTGAGCTGTCGATTGTCAGATGATAGTTGTCCATCGCTCCCCAGCGGCGTCCGGTGAAGTAATTATAAAATTTCTCACGGTCACGGTCTTTGGAGCGGGCCATCTCGACGGCTTTAGACTCACTGTCACACTCTCCACGACTTACGATATTACGTGCTCTGACCTCAATGGGGGCATGCAGAAACACGCTGAGCATATGTGGATTGTCACGCAGCAGATAGTCAGCCGAGCGTCCTACGAACACGCAGCCTCCTTTACTGCCCAGGTCACGCACCACATCTCCCATAGCTTCATACAGCTTGTTGCCCGACAATCCCCCGGAGTTGCTTTCATAGGTCACACCGATAGCGGATGACAGCAATGAATAGAGGGGAGAGGGGCGTTTCTCATCCTGATTGATAAATATATTTTTGTCAAAACCGAGTCTTTCGGCCGCATGCGACAACATCTCTTTTTCATAATAATCAAGACCGAGCCGACGGGCGATAATCTTACCCACGCGACCGCCTCCGCTGCCGAA
>CAMWRB010000204.1 GCA_947176545.1 uncultured Porphyromonadaceae bacterium | reverse complement strand
CGGGGTAGCCCACTCTTATGTATTATCTTTTGGACGTGGCTCTGGAAGTCATTAATGCTTTTGTGCTTAAACGCGACCCTGATTTTGAACAATTCCCGATGTTCCCCTAACCTGTTCCTGTAAAGAAAAATCATTTCCGCCTCTCCTACTCAATACTCTATTATGAGATTAGCTATCGCTCCCTATATGCTCAGATTCGGCCAACCCGCGGGCACATCAAGAGGTGTGCTCACGGAGAAGCCGACTTATTTTATCAAGGTCTTCGACGAGGGTAAGCCTGAAGTCTACGGATTGGGCGAATGCTCCGTCTTTCCGGGACTATCCCCCGAAGCAGACCACAGATATGAATATAAACTTATAGAACTTCTGGCCAATATAGCTATCGGACGACCAACGGATTTATCGCGTCATTCCTCAATACAGTTCGGACTCGAACAGGCTTTGAGAGATTTTGCTTCCGGAGGGAAAGGTCTCTATTTCCCCTCAAAGTTTACCGCCGGAGAGAGTCATATCGACATCAACGGACTCGTATGGATGGGAAGATATGATGAGATGCTAAGCCGGCTTGAGCAAAAAATCGAAGCCGGCTTTCACTGCATAAAAATCAAAATCGGAGCCATATCGTTTGACGAAGAACTGAGACTTATCAGGAGTATAAGAGAGCGATTTACACCTGAACAGGTGACTGTCAGGGTTGATGCCAACGGTGGATTTACGATGGACAATATCTTTCCCGTTCTCAAACATCTTGCTGACCTTTCAGTCCATAGCATCGAACAACCCATCCCGGCGGGAAACGCTGAGTTGATGTCATTCGTATGCAAAATGTCACCGGTGCCTGTGGCTCTCGACGAGGAACTGATAGGCGTATATGACTCAGAGCAACGCAAGGAGCTTCTTGAAACAATTCGCCCTGCATACATCATTCTCAAGCCCTCTCTTTGCGGCGGTTTTTCCGGTGCACGCCAATGGATTGAGATTGCTGAAAGTCTTGACATCGGTTGGTGGGTTACATCGGCCCTCGAATCCAATATAGGGCTCAACGCCCTGGCTCAATGGACTGCAAATATCGGTGCCAAAGGACCTCAGGGGTTAGGAACGGGGGGGCTGTTCACCAACAATATCTCCACACCGATATATCTACGGGGGGAACATTTGCGTTATAATCCGGCGGAAAGTATCGACCGTCATGCAGTGAGCAATCTCGACTGGAAATATTGAATCAAGTATACATGAGTTTATTATGTCATACGAGGAGTTTATTATGTCATACGAGGAGTTTATAGCACAATGGAATGACACTACTCCCTATGTACCTGTACACACTTCCGGCTCAACCGGCCTCCCCAAGGAGATAAAGCTCCCCAAATGTGTGATGGAACGGAGTGCTCTGCGCACCATTCAATACTTTCATATTACCCCTGAATGGCGTCTCCACAGCTGCATATCTCCGGACTTTATCGGGGGAAAGATGGTCGCTGTACGTGCTCTTATGGCAGACTGCAGATTTACATATGAATATCCTTCCAACTCGCCTGTCATGTCTGGCAGAGACGGTGTGATAGACCTGGTGTCTGTCGTTCCTTCGCAATTGATTTATGTTATTGACCGGCCGGAACTGTTCCGTCATGTGCGAAGATATCTTGTCGGAGGTTCACCACTTCCGCTCGGTATGCGCGACTTGATAACCGAACGCGGACTGAAGGTGTGGGAATCTTACGGTATGACTGAGACTGCATCACATATAGCGGTAAGGCGTGTTACGGATACAGACGCTCCTTTCGAACCTCTCCCCGGCATAAAGCTCTCGACCGATTCGCGCAACTGTCTTATCATAAGGGGGGCAACCGAAGAGCCCGTCGTCACCAATGACATCGCTGACTTTTCCCCTGACGGCCGGTTTAAGATTGTCGGAAGAATAGATAATGTCATAATTTCAGGTGGAAGAAAAATTATACCTGAAATTGTAGAGGACAAAATTCGCATCATTTCCGGATTGACCGCACCCATGATATTGACAGGAGTTCCTGACCCCAAATGGGGATTCAAGCCGGTTTTATATATCGAGGGTGCCCCTATGAGTGGTGCTGAATGCCGCTCCATGATGACTCTACTGAGAAGTCATCTCGATGGGTGGGAATGTCCCAAAGAAATATACTTCGTAGACTCTCTGGCGCGTACTCCCAATGGCAAATTGTTGCGAAACTGCCATCCCAATATGCAGTAAAGGGACAATTATAGCTCAACGTGCTATAAAATCTATCATTTCACGCTGAGATTTGCACAGTATCAGTGACATTAAGTTTTTTATTTATCAATAATTTTTTGTACATTTGTAAGAAATATTGTAGCAGGCGAAAAATTCTTTCGTTTGACCAAGTTATTAAGTTATCTGCATGTTGAAAAAATCTACGCTTGATGAAGTAATTTCAAAGGATATGCACGAACTTTGGAGCGTATTGCAACCTGAGGAGAAACGCATTATCACTGAGAATTTTACTGTTCAGACTTTCAAAAAGAACCAGGTTATCTATGAGGAAAAGGAGAAACCCGGGATGCTTTATTGCCTTCTGTCCGGCAAAGTCAAAATGTACAAGGCCGGCATAGGAGACAGGGTGCAGATATTACGTCTATACCGACCGGTACAATACTTCGGTTACAGAGCTTACTTCGCTAAAGAAGCATACGTATCCTCGGCTGCCGCTTTCGAGCCTTCCAGAATCGGCATGATACCTATGAGTGTTGTCGACCAACTCATCAGAAACAACAATGACCTGGCAATGTTCTTCATACATGAGTTATCCCGTAATCTCGGAGGGTCGGACACAAAAATAGTCAATCTGACTCAGAAGCATATCCGCGGAAGACTCGCCGAATCATTACTGATGTTGCTGGATAACTACGGATTTGAGGATGACGAGGCAACCCTAAAGATTTATATGAGTAGGGAAGACCTCGCTAACCTTTCCAATATGACAACCTCCAATGCTATCCGCACGCTTACGGCATTTGCTCAGGAAAAACTCATTCTGGTCGATGGCCGTCGCATCAGAATCATCAATGAACCACAGCTTCGCAAGATTTCCAAATTCGGATAAGAAACTGATAAATACGATAATGAACGCCCCACACATCACTATGTATGGGGCGTTTAATTATATCTTTATCATTTTTTCTAAATAGCCGACCTGATGATGCCTCGCTCGGAGTGCTCTATAAAGTCGAGTATCTCATCAC
>CAMWRB010000203.1 GCA_947176545.1 uncultured Porphyromonadaceae bacterium | reverse complement strand
TAACACTTGACTGCAAAAAGAATTTGAGGTACATTATTATCAAGCACTTTCCAACCGATCTGTCGCTCCCAGGCAGCAAGGAGACTGTTGTTGATCTCTCTTTCCGAGCTGTGTTTCCAATCGACATAGTCACCGTAATCATGATTACCGAGAACGCTGTACACCCCATACGGAGCTTTCAGACGCGATAGGGTCGATAGAAACGGAGCCAATTCGGAGGTCTCGCGATTGACTATGTCACCGGTGAACAGGATTATATCCGGGTGATACGCATTGACGCTATCCACCAGACGTGAGATAAAGCGGGTATCCTCACCCCATGTGCCGACATGCAAGTCAGATATCTGAGCTATTCTGAAACCTTCGAATGCCTCCGGCAACCGGCCGGATGTGAATGTAACCTTCACCACCTCAATCTTATGCCGGGTCACCATAGCTCCCCACCACAGGGTGCATAATACAAGGATACCGGACAGGAGACCCACCCAACGGCACAACCTCCAGTCACTCAGTTTCCATATCTTCGGAACCATACCGAACAATGCCCAAATAGCATAGACGCACTTGGCGGCATAAATGGTGATAAATGTAAACAGACACCACATTATGCCTACTATATTTTGTCCCGAACTGCGGTATGGCAAGAGCACCACAACGAGGATTAACGCCCAGCATAACACAGACGAAATACCGTAGACGACATCCGGCCACTTTTTCTTAGGCCAAAGTCGCTTGATGTCATAATATATAAAGGCATCGATAAGGATGGCAAAGAGCCCGACTACGAGTGCCATTATCAGAGGGATTCGCATTGCTTCAAAGGTATTGGTTAAATATGACCATCAGACATTATATCAGGCCTTCATGTTTTTATCGTCAAAGGATATATCTTCCCGCATTACACGGGGTACATCGGGTTATCTTATTCCATACCGCCAAGTATGGCACGCAACTTATTTTTCAGGGGATTGGCATACATCGTCAGCATCATCTCCATCATAAAGGCTCGTTCTTCGGAAGTGATATCCGGAAGTTCAACCTTGTCAAGCTGGTCGTTGAAGTATTGCTCGACTTCCGCTTTACGTTCGGGTGAATAGTTATGCTGAAATCGAGTACTGCCATGCAGTATATCGTATGCTATATAATTGATACTGAAAATCTCATAGCTGCGGTGTATGGCCTGGTCAATGAGTCGTGCTACATATTTGGCTGCCGTATTGGGGTCCTTGAACTCACCGAGTTGGTCAAGACGGGTATTTATACGGGGTGTCAGCTGGAAATGCACCTTACCCTTGAACTGCAACAACCCGGTCTCCATTGAAAAGAGGTCATCGCGCTTAGACTTCTTGAACTCCGGGTCACGACGCTTAAGCAGAAACTCACGAGCCTTCAGATAGTCGTTGGGGTCATACTCATAGCTTATGGCCACAGGCATAAGGTTAATCTCCTTAAGTCTCTCCATAAACGAACCACCACCGGACATTGCTAACATCTTGATAAGGGATTCCTGAGTATGGTCGCTCGAATCCTTTGCTCTACCCTCACGTTGGGCTATCCAGACCGATTCGTGCTTCTCCAACAGAGTATAGTGTATGTAGGCGCTGAGCTTTTTTGCAGCCATAAGTCCCTCGCGCAGACCGGTATTACGACGCACAATGAAACTCTTGTTGAGTCGGACGAGGTCTGTTATCCAGGGATATATCAAAAGATTGTCGCCAATAGCCACTTCCGAAGTCGGCACACCCCGCCGCAGAAACGTCAGATTAAGAAATGACGCGTCAAGCACTATGTCACGATGATTGGTGATATAGGTGTAGCTCAACGAGGGATTGAGATATTTGACGCCGCCAAGCGATATTCCTGAAGTTGTGGTCTTGGCAAGCATCTCGAGAAAGGGGAACATCACCTGATGCTGAAAGTCATACTTGTTGTCAATCTTCAACAGGTCTTCGACCAAAGCCGGTATGTCATCCTCGGGCATCGCATACTTCAACACGTGCTTGAAGCCTGGTTCATTGACCAGGTTCTGCATCGTCGAGTGAAAGACACTGTCATCATATGGTGATATATCTGAAAAGTCGTAATCCTGGGTATTCATAATTTCTACTGTTTACTTTTGCAATAATCCCTCCATTTATCAAGGAGAGTTGTCATATCAGCCGGAATCTCGGTGTCGAAAAACATCTCTTCACCGCTTACCGGATGTATAAAGCCGAGCGTTTTGGCATGGAGAGCCTGACGCGGACATATATTGAAACAGTTGTCAATAAACTGTTTGTACTTGGCGAAAGTTGTCCCCTTCAAAATCTTGTCACCACCGTAGCGCGCATCATTGAATAGCGGATGACCCTTGCTGAGCATATGGACACGTATCTGGTGAGTACGTCCCGTCTCCAGAACACATTTAACCCAGCTGACATATCCAAAGTCTTCAAGCACTTCATAATGAGTAACTGCATGTTTGCCTATGTTGGGGTCATCAAACACCATCATCTGCAGCTTGTTTCGAGGATTGCGGGCTATGTTGCCGGTGATGGTTCCCTCTTTTCCATCGAATGTACCCCATACCAAAGCTCTGTATTCACGCTTGGTGGTCTTGTTGAAGAATTGTTGGCCGAGATGTGTCTTTGCCTCCGGCGTCTTGGCTATTACCAACAGTCCGGAAGTATCCTTGTCAATCCTGTGCACCAGACCCAGACGCGGGTCGGAGACATCATAGTCGGGATTATCCCTGAAGTGCCATGCAAGAGCATTGACCAATGTTCCGGAATAATTGCCATGTCCGGGGTGGACGACCATTCCGGCCGGCTTGTTGACAACCAAAACAGCGTCATCCTCGTAAACAATATCCAGAGGCAAATCCTGTGGGATAATCTCGAATTCATAGCGGGGTCTGTCCATTACGATGCTTACCACATCGTCGGCCTTTACCCTGTAATTGGACTTAACAGGTTTTCCATTGACTATGATGCACCCTGCTTCGGCAGCCTGCTGGATACGGTTACGCGAGGTCTTTTCCATCCTCGCGACCAGAAACTTATCCACGCGAAGCAACTTCTGGCCTTTGTCGGCCACAAAACGGAAATGCTCATAAAGCTCCCGACCGTCATCCATCACATAGTCCGGACTACGCTCTTCAGTCATTTCCGCATCATTGTCATCGCGTATCAACGACCCGGGGTCCTCTATCGTATCTTCTATCGCAGGTACATCCATAATCTTACACTTATCATAACAA
>CAMWRB010000202.1 GCA_947176545.1 uncultured Porphyromonadaceae bacterium | reverse complement strand
GGAATCGACCCTAATTTTATTTATTCAAAAAATTTTTATCGGACAGCAATAATTTCTTATAAATCTTATAAATCTTATAAATCTTATACCTCCTATACCTCCTATACCTCCTATACCGTATCTCTATCAGAAGCGGTAGCCGACAGAGAGCGAGAGGTTCTCGATGCCGGAGAACAGGGTCAGTTTGCCGCTGCTGAACCATTGCAGGTTAGCCTTTGCTATCAGGCACACGAAGAGGTCGTTGAGGTTGTATGTGAAGCTCATCCGACCCAGTGCGTTGAGCGACAAAAGATTCTGAGCACCGTCGTAGGAATCTTCATAACATTTGGTGATACCGATAGACGGCATAACGGTGATGTTATATAGCAAATGTTTATTCCACACCCAGTTGTAGGCATAACCCATCAGCAGGCAGTAGTCGTTATAATGAAACTTGTAGCGGGTTTCCGGCAGAGTAAGATAGGGGAGCAGCTGTTCAGGCAGACTCGCAAAGTTAAAGTAGGTGTTCAGATGGCCGTAGTTGAAGCCTAAGATGGGTGAACCGGCACTCTTCAGTTGCTGTCGGGAAAAGTTGTAGGCAGCTCCGTTGGCATATTTGCGATTGTTGAAGAAATAATATATCGCAAAGTTCAGGGTATTGGTCCTGACTCCCGGGAAGAACATACGGATGGGTTTATGCTTTTCGTAGTCACCGAATTTGCGGATATATGTGCCTCCGACATTGGATGAGAAAGAGAGGTCTATATTGAAGCGTGCGCAGTTGAAACCGAACTCAAACTTCTTGTGATTGACCGGGCGGCCGAACAAGACCTTATTAATGTCTACCGAATAGTTTACACTTACGGCCATAAAGTGGAGATAGGCTCCGAGACTCGAATACGGCTCTGAGATAAAGACCATCGGCAGATTGTTATTGAAGTTCATGTAGTATGAATCGGTCCAGGTGTCAAAAGCCAGACGAGCCTTCCAGTTCTTGCCGAATCCGACGACATATGTTGAGTCGTATGTGTTGAACACCCGGTCACCCCATACATAGACGTCGCAGAAGAGCTTCATGAATTTCGAATATTTGACCGTTGTGTCCTTTGGATTGAAATATCCTTTTTTCAGCAGATGCCACCAGTCGCGGTTCGGGTCAGTGTGGGCGCTCTTTGAACTCTCCTTTATATCCTCCAGCATATTGTGGTTAAGCTGAGGTTCGGCATCGTCGGTTTCTTCCGGCATGAAATATTCCTCGTCGGGCACGCCCTCATCAGGCAACTGTGTCTCCTTTTCGGCAGAGCATATCAGGAAACTCAGGGAGAAAGTCAATAATATGAGCAGTCGGCGGATTACCATTATGATATTACTTAATTCTCGTTATGCCTAAGGTGATTGATGTCCTTACTTTATGCCAAGCGAATCGAGAGCCGCCTGATAACGTCCGGCATTAGCCAGGTGCTGTTCGTATGTAGATGCAAAATTATGACCTCCGGAGAAATCTTCCTTTGCACACATATAGAGGTCATCAGACTCCTGTGAGTCAAGTATCGCCTGCATCGTAGCCTTGGAAGTAGTGCGGATTGGACCCGGTGGAAGCCCTTTTACTTTATATGTATTGTAGGGAGAGTCTATACCCAGATGCTTGCCCGTGACTCTCTTGATGGTAAAGTCGCCGGCTGCAAATCTCACCGTCGGGTCGGCCTGGAGTTTCATCCCTTTGCGGAGACGGTTGATATATAATCGTCCGACACGTCCCTTCTCGCTCTGCAGATTGGTTTCCTCATCCACTATCGAAGCGATTACGGCCACTTCAACTGGTTTTAGTCCAAGTTCGGCAGCGCGTGCACGACGCTCCGGAGTCCAGAACGATACGTAGTTGTCAGCGATTTTGGAGATGACTTTCTCAGGAGATGCCGACCAGTAGAATGTATATGTGTCGTTAAGAAAGATAGCCGGTGTCTGCCGGGGATTGCTGAGTTCGTAGGTGGATAGTATTTTCGGGTCATCAAGTGCCTTGCGCAATGAATCCGCCGGGAAATAGAACCGGGCTGCAATACGCGGTAGAAACGAGTCCAAATCCCTGACACCGTTGATGACCAGATTGAACGAAGACTCCGGACCGCGCGAGAGAATGTGCGAGGCCTTAAGAGCCGAAGTCCCCTCAGGGATATCGTAAGCACCGAAACGCAGCGCTAATTTTTCACTGTCATCAGTCATCACCCGCATGACGGTTCGTGCATAATCCTCTCCGAAATACTTGGTCAATGTGTCGGTGAGCACGCGGCCGTTGGCACCGCGTGGTATCCGGATTGTCGCTGACCGGGCGGTTGTTACTGTCAGCAGAGGTATAAGCACGATACAGACGGTCAGAAGAAGACCTCCGACCGTCCCGAGTATCCAATATTTCGTTCGTGAGCCTTTACGGCTGTCACGCGTTTGCATTCTTATCTTTCAGTTTTTCTATTTGACGTTCCAGAGCATTGAGTGACTCGTCTACAGCCTCTTCAAATGTATCGGCTGTCTTTGATGCAAAGAGGGCGGGTGAGTTGGGCACCTGTATCAGGATGCCGCACTCCTTATTGTTGGCTGTCTCAGGTTTTACGACCCGCAGATTAACCTCTACTGCCAATATCCAGTCAAAACGACGGTACAGACGGTCTACTTTCTTTTGTATAAATTGTTCGAGACGTTCGGAGGCTTCGAAGTGGATGGCATTGATTTGGGCTACCATAATTGCTTAAGTTTTAGTGGTTAATATTCGCAGGGGAGGCGTGATGTCCGGACTTGAAATCTTGCTGCGCCGGAGACGTCTTACCCTCTATATCATTATAACAACCGAAGCTGTAAAAAGTATTCCACTGCAGGCCGCTTTATTTATCATTTTTGCCCGTCTCACTACGTTTTCTCATCCGTCATGGTGTCGGCTGATTGTTGTTGAGCGGATGAAGTCCGCTTACCGGGATCTGAATTGTTGCGGAAACTTCGGGGGTGAGCCGCGTCATACTGCCGGCGTAAGTCATCCGGTGTCAGATGTGTATATATCTGGGTCGTGGCTACCGAGGTGTGTCCGAGCATCTCCCTGACTGCGTCAAGGGGGGCACCTCCATTCAGCATTGAGGTCGCGAAAGTGTGGCGTATAGTGTGTGCGCTCCTTTTGTCCGTTGATGTGGATGAGAGAAGTCGTTTGACTATTACCCCCAAGGTCTTGTCCGTCATACCTCCGTGAGAGGTCGCCACCAGGTGAGCCGGAGCGGGCAAATCAGGCC
>CAMWRB010000201.1 GCA_947176545.1 uncultured Porphyromonadaceae bacterium | reverse complement strand
CGTCACCGAGTTCGAGGATAGAGATATCGAATGTACCGCCACCGAGGTCGAACACTGCAATCTTCTGCTCTTTCTGTGACTTGTCAAGACCGTAAGCAAGTGCGGCTGCAGTAGGCTCATTGACAATACGTCTTACCTTAAGACCTGCAATTTCGCCGGCTTCCTTGGTAGCCTGACGCTGTGAGTCGTCAAAGTATGCGGGAACAGTGATGACAGCCTCAGTAACCTCCTGACCGAGATAATCCTCGGCAGTCTTTTTCATCTTCTGAAGAATCATAGCCGAAATCTCCTGCGGAGTGTAATCACGGCCGTCAATATCTACCTTGGGGATGTCATTCTGACATACGACCTTGTAAGGAACACGCTTAATCTCATCCTGAACCTGGTCGCATTTCTCACCCATGAAACGCTTGATTGAATAGATGGTGCGGGTCGGGTTGGTAATAGCCTGACGTTTAGCCGGGTCACCTACCTTACGTTCGCCGCCATCAACAAATGCGACCACTGACGGTGTGGTGTTGCGACCTTCGTTGTTAGGAATTACTACCGGGTCTTTACCCTCAAGAACTGATACGCATGAATTGGTTGTACCCAAATCAATACCAATAATTTTACCCATAATACTTATGTTTTTATATGTTAATAATTTCTATCTGCAAGGTCTGAAGAGAATTTCTCATCAGCCTTCATTCACTATTTTAAACAAATAGTATGCTAAAAGTTTCACTCTGATAATCTAAAAATATCTTAATTTTTATATATTATTATTTTTCAATATATTATGCTGACAAAGCAAATCGGAATTGATATAGCATTTTAAGTTATGGCGTTGACAAAAGTGGCAAAATTGATTTTTTTTTGATTTTTTTTGTCATATAGTTAGTGATAAGAAAAAAAACAATTAATTTTGCGTTCTAAACACATTACGCCACGCTCCGTAACCTCACTCAATACAGGTCGCGGGCATGAAAAAGAGAATACATGAAACTGTTACAAGAAAAACTGTCGCAATACGACGCTCCTCAGAAGGCTAAGGCAGCCGGTGTATATCCTTACTTCCGTCCGATTTCGAGTGAACAGAACACCGAAGTCATCATGAATGGTAAGCCTGTACTTATGTTCGGCTCCAACAGCTATATGGGTCTGACCAATCACCCCAAGGTGATAGAAGCTGCCGTCGAGGCAACCCGCAAATATGGTACCGGTATGGCCGGCTCTCCCTTTTTGAACGGCACCATCGACCTGCACAAACAGCTTGAAGGACGCATCGCCGACTATGTCGGCAAAGAGGACGCCATGCTCTATTCAACAGGATTTGGCACTAATCTCGGCGTCGTCTCGACTCTGACCGGACGTGAGGATTATGTCATACTCGACGAGCAGGACCATGCCTCTATCATCGAGGGCCGTCGACTTTCGTTCTCTACATATCTCAAGTACAAACACAACGATATGGCCTCACTTGAGGCACAGCTCAAGAAGTGCGACCCCGACAAGGTAAAACTGATAGTCACAGACTCTGTATTCTCTATGGAGGGTGACGTAGCCAATCTTCCGGAGATAGTCCGTCTCGCAAAGCAATATAATGCCACCGTCATGGTCGATGAGGCTCACGGTATCGGTGTTTTCGGTGAAGGTGGCCGCGGTGTGGTCAATCATTTCGGACTTGCCAATGATGTAGACCTGATTATGGGTACATTCTCAAAATCGTTCGCATCCTTGGGCGGATTTATAGCTACCGACAAGACTATCACCAACTTCCTGCGTCATCACTCTCGCGCTTATATCTTCACAGCATCAATCACTCCTGCTGCTACGGCTGCTGCCAATGCAGCTCTCGACATTATGCTGTCAGAGCCGGAGCGTCAGCAACATCTCTGGGATATTACACATTATGCGCTCGACAATTTCCGTGAGATGGGATGTGAGATAGGCAATACTTCCACACCGATTATCCCGCTCTTCATTCGCGATGATTACAAGACATTCCATGTCACACATGACCTCCTCGAAGAGGGTGTGTTTGTCAATCCTGTTGTCTCTCCCGCCGTTGCACCGCAAGACACATTGATTCGCTATTCACTTATGGCCACTCACACCAAGGAGCAGGTGGAACGTTCACTTGAGGCTATACGTAAAGTGTTCAAGCGTTACGACATAATCAAATAAAACAATTATCACAATCAAAAATACTGTTTGCAGCTTTATATAATATTATGGTTTATAAATTTAAACTCGTAAGTGACGAGGTGAGCAATTTCAGTCGTGAAATTGAGATTGATGCTTCATCCACCTTTCTGCAGCTTCGAAATGTTATTCTGGATTCAGTAGGATACACACGCGACGAACTCGACTCTTTCTATCTTTGCGATGACGATTGGTCACGCAATGAGGAGATTACTCTCGAAGATATGGGTTCATCATCGGACCAGGACATCTGGATTATGGATGAGACTCCGCTCAACGACCTGATAGAGGATGAAGGCCAGAAACTGATTTTTGTTTTTGACTATATGACCGAGAGAAGTTTCTTCATGGAGCTGAAAGAAATTATACCCGGAAGAAATCTTATAGAACCCATCTGTATCGCGTCCAAGGGCAAAGCACCCAAACAGGCAGTCGAGTTAGATGAGTATGAGGTCAAGATTGACACCTCACTGTCCAAAGATGAAGACCTCGATATTGACTTCTATGGCGATTCACAATTTAATGAGGATGAATTGCCGGAGGGCTTCGATGACCTGAGCATCAACTAATCATAACCGAATCGAGTATAGACCCCCTCCCATCTATATACTTATATATGGGATGGGGTCTCTTTCTTAATAATATATGGACTTTAAACTTGAAGCCACAGCACCCGGCACCAATGCGCGTGCGGGCGTTATCACCACAGCACACGGTATTGTTCAGACCCCTATCTTTATGCCGGTTGGCACAGTCGGCAGTGTTAAAGCCGTTCATTTCCATGAACTCAGAGATGACATCAAGGCTCAAATCATACTTGGCAATACCTATCATCTTTACTTGCGTCCGGGACTTGACATACTGCACCGTGCCGGTGGTCTGCACAAGTTCAACGGATGGGAGCGTCCGATTCTTACCGATTCCGGAGGATTTCAGGTATTCAGCCTTTCGGCCAACCGCAAGCTTAAGGAGGAGGGTGCTTGGTTCCGCAGTCATATTGACGGCTCAAAACATCTCTTCACACCCGAAAATGTCGTGGACACACAGCGCGTCATCGGTGCGGACA